>JBEBTF010000031.1:0-29044 GCA_040393865.1 Planctomicrobium piriforme
TAGTTCAGCTGCAATGCCTGCAGATCCTGAATCGCCTGAACAGCAGCCTCTGGGCTTCCTGCTTGTGACAGCAATTCGCGAGCAGCCTGCAGAATGCCGAGGTTCAGGCTTCCAACGCTCGATGAAACCGCAACGCTTGGGCGACGATGGCGAACAGCACGGTTTCCACTGCCTTTGATGCCCAATTTACGACGAGCGTGTGAAAACGCCACGTTGCAGGAATTGCGGTTGATTTCCTGCCCAGGAAAATCACGGACCAGAGCTTCGAAGACTTCCCGGCTCGACATGGAAGCATCATTCTTCAGAAGATTCCGAATTTCTTCTGACATATTGAAATCACCGCGAGCCGCTTTTTTCTTCGCCATGGGTTAACACTTCCTTAAACAATGTTCGTTGCAGACGACGCCAATGTCTGCCGTTATTTTCTGACTGAATCTTGAAATACAGTACAACAGTACTGGGCTCTACGTCACACATCTACCCGACTGGTTCATCTCAAACGAACAGGGAGCATAATGAATGGGGATTATAAATTAAATCCCTCGCAAAACTTGTCGCTCAAATTCTGTTCGCAAACGAATGTTTACTTTTGAGTGATACATTTTCAAGTCTGATTATTCAATAATCACACGTTACAAACAACAATTCAACACGAATCAGATCAACTTTTTCCTTTACGTTCGCGATCTATTTGTGGATCGAACTCGTGCGTTGAGGGAAATTTTACGCGTTTATTATCAAAAATTTTCCACCACTTGTTGGTCACTGTCGTATAAATTGTTCAAACGGAAAGCTAAAACTTCTGCCACTGCATTCGCGAGGTATCAGAAATAACACGAGGATTTCGGCACACAAAAACCTGCCCCCTCAACGACAGTGAGCGTGCGAAATCACGGCCAAATCATCAGTGAATCTCCACGTTTTAGCAAAAGAACCGTGGCCTGAGAGACGGAGATATCCAGCTCACTGCTCATAACGCTTAACGAGTCAGGTGCGGCCATCATTACTAGACCTTACTGGTCTTTCCAGTAGCCGAGCAGCAGCCCTTTCCATCGAAGAAAAGCGGAATGCCGTGTGCCAGTCACGCCAACGCCATTTTGAGATCCGCTCTAATAAGTGAGCCAATCCGTTATCTATCGCGAATACATTCCGCCAGACGAAATGCCACTCTTTACGAAGCTCATCCAGAAACTTGGCAGTACATCTTACCGCTGCCCCTAACAAAATTTTCGTTTAGAGCAATTCTTGAAATAGTACAGTTTCCGCTCTGTCAGGCATGGCTGCGACGCAGACCGTTGATAGACAACACGACCTAAAAAGGGCGCGAACAAGCAAAATTTCACCGAATCGCATCAAACCTGATCAATAACGATGCATTTTAATACGTAACAATGGTGATGAATTAAAATCCCCGTGGGCAACCGAAGACAAAAAACTAACCAGATGTACACTTCCCTCTGGAATTACTATTTCGGAACGCCCCTGTAAACCTGTTCTCAAAATGGTGCGGAGTCCCTGTTATGTGTCACTCAGGTCTGTGTCACCCAGCCTTTCTCAACATGGAGCAGAATTAAGTCACTCTCCGATCAGGTACGCTGCTGCGCGGCCATTCTCAAGACCGAACCGTCATTTCGCATTAGACCGTTTCAGTCGCAAGCAGATTCAGAAGTTTCCACGCACTTACCTGGGCCTCTCGCAGCGTGATTATCACCCCATTCAAAAAGAAAAACGTGCCAACCTTCCAGCTGGCACGTTCACCGAATCAACTTTTACAAAGCGATCGTTCAGAATTTAGAGACGAACAGATCGAGATAGATCACGAAGATGAAAAGCCCCAGCACGAACGCGAGCCCCAAGTAGGTCGCAGTCGCGACAACAGCTTCGCTTGGCTTCCTTCGGAAGATCCCTTCCCACAACAGGAAGACCATGTGCCCGCCGTCCAGCACCGGAATCGGCAGGAAGTTAATCACCGCCAGATTGATACTGATGATCCCCAGGAAAAGCACGAAATGCGTGAGGCCAAAGGTCGCGAAGGTGTAAGCCAGCTTCGCAATGCCGATCGGTCCACTGAGCCCCTTTGGTGAGATGTCCCGTGTAAACAAACCTCGCAATGTCAGATAGATATCTTCCATTGAATTCAGCGTGTAGCGTGCTCCCATTGCAATCGCACCAGAGATGCTATCCGCTTTACGAGTTGTCTCCAGAACGCTGAGATAGAGCCCGCGAGTCGATGGAAGGAACCAGTCTTTCGATGGAACTGGAGTCAGCTCTACGACACGTTCAGGATCAGAGGACGCAGGTTTCACAGTCAGTTTGACTGTTCGTGTTCGCCCGTATTCCTGCAACATCCAAAAGGCGTGTGCCCAGTTCTTTTCACCAATCTGAATTGTCTGGATGCCGTCTTTCATCCCGTCTTTAGCTGCCCCAGACACAGGAACCAGCTCCATCCGCACGATCGTATCGTTCGGGTTCACCTTCCCTGCTGCCGCCGGGCTTCCTTCCACAACGGTCAGAACTGTTGGCACCAAGTGATATGCCACACCAATGGATGGAATCGAAACCGGGCTGCCTTCTGAAACAGGAGGCTCTGACCACGGATCACGGTCTTCAGGAACCAGCTTAATTTCAACGGTTTCAGGAGAACTGCCAGGGACATCACGTGTCACTGTCAGAGTCACTTCCTGCCCGGCATTGGCGGAGAACGTTTCTGTCAGACGGAACGGATCAAGTTCTTTCCCGACATCCTGTCCGTTCACTTTTGCGATACGATCGCCGACCTTTAGATTGGCCTTGGCTGCAACAGAATCCATCTGAATTGCAACGATCTTACTCATTCCCATTCGAATCCCGAGGTCCATAAATGGCTCGGCGGGAACTTTCAGCGTAACTGTTTCACTCGTCTTCCGACCAGTCTTACGTTCAACATCGAGAGTGACTTCTTCCGCAGCCTTCTCATTCAGGATCGCAAGCAATTCCTGAGTGTTCTTAACAGGCTGACCGTTAATCGCAGTAATCCGATCCCCGAATTGGAAACCGGCCCCAGCTGCTGCAGTTCCTGGGAATGCAGGAGCAGCAACGGCCTGTTCCGGAGCTTCGATCACCTGCAGGCTGCGAGCTGGCCCGACACCGATGATCTTGCGAATTCCAGAGGCCTCTGGCTGAACCGTCAAATCGAAGGTCGTTCCATCGCTGTGATGGCCACCAATCGTGATCGGTCCGCGGGACAATGTGGTGCGACGGGTGATGTCATCGAAGTCCTCAACGGCTCCCCCGTTGATCGATGTGATGGTATCTCCGGTACGAATCCCGTGACGCCAGGCAGGCATTCCAACCTGCACGAATCCGGCGACGTGATCGACCTTCTGGATTCCCCAGGTGAAGACCAAAATAAAGAAAATCGTCCCGGTGATGATGTTCATAATCACCCCGGCAGAGATGATGGCCATCCGCTGCAGGACTGTTTTCGACGTATAAGAGCGTGGGTTCGCCGCAACGTGATCGTCGGTCATCTGGGCAGGATCCATGTCGTCCTGACCCAGCATTTTGACGTACCCCCCGAACGGCAACCAACCGAACGAGTATTCCGTTTCTCCCCATTTAAATCCGAAAATTGGAGCACCGAAACCGATGCTAAACCGTTCAACATAAACTCCGCACCACTTTGCTACGAGAAAGTGACCGAGTTCATGGAAAAAGACCACCAGCCCTAAACCGATGGCGACGATTAACACCGTCATGATATCGGGGAATCGCAGGGCTGAGAGTATGACGTTAGCGAAGTCCAATGGTCTGCCTCCTCGCGAGCCCATCGATCCAGGCGGAGCACAACGTCCAGTGTTGGCTCTGCATCAAAATCATGAGCGGCCAGAATCGAGCGATTCAGTCGCGCTATATCTAAAAACGATAGCTCACCTTTAAGGAACCGTGACACCGCTACTTCATTCGCAGCGTTGAGAACCGCTCCCGCAGTTCCTCCCAGGCGGGCAACTTCAAAACCGAGCTCCAGAGCCGGAAATCGTTCCAGATCAGGTGGCTCAAACGACAATCCAAACGCCGTGGTCAGGTCGAGCCTCGGGGAAACCCCAGGCCAACGCTCCGGCCACGATAGTGCATATTGTACGGGGAGACGCATGTCCGGAGGGGACAATTGTGCCAAAACCGAACCATCCACGAACTCAACCATTGAGTGGACAATGGATTGAGGATGGACGACGACGCTGATTTGATCGGATCCAAAGCCGAAAAGCCATCGTGCCTCAATGACTTCCAACGCCTTATTCATCAACGTGGCCGAATCAATGGTGATTTTTGGCCCCATGTCCCATGTCGGGTGATTTAATGCATCAGCCGCAGTGACATTTTCGAGCTGCTCGGCTGTTCGTTTTCGGAACGGGCCGCCACTGGCCGTCAGAATCAGACGAGCAACTTCCTGACCTTTCCCACAGGCCAATGCCTGAAAAATGGCAGAATGTTCGCTATCAACGGGGATAATTTTCGACCCGGTACGTTCGGCCAGTTGCGTCACCAATGGCCCGGCAACGACCATCGTTTCCTTGTTCGCGAGCCCAATTGTCTTACCAACTTCAATTGCCGCCCAAGTCCCATAGAGACCGGCAGCCCCAACGATCGCTGACACGATGACTTCACTGTCAGCCGATGCCGCCCTTTCGGCGACTGCGTCACTTCCGTAAAGAACGCGAACGCTCGAAGGAAACGCATTCGCAGCAATGTCTTGAGGGCGGACTCCAGTCAGCACGACGTGACTCGGAGAAAACTCTTCACAGGCTTTGGCGAGCTCCTGCCAGCGTGAATGAGCCGTGAGCGTGTCAAAAGCGAGCTTTCCACCGCTGGCACGTACAACATCGAGACAACTGGTTCCGATTGAACCAGTGGCCCCCAGCAGAGTGACACGTTTTGCCGCAGTGTTTGCCATATTCTCCGCGAACAAATGTTCGCAGTCTGTGTCGATGCTCGTGAATCAGATCGAAATTTAATGACAAAAAGAATTTCGAAACATTTTGTAAAGCCCGACGATCATATGTGTTCCGTGGCATTTGCCGCAAGACAGACTGAACCTCTGTTCCTCCCCGACAAACAGGACAGATTCAGCCTGTGCAAAGCCAGAGAACGACGAAATTCACGCAGCAAAACAATAAACAGGATTGAACCAGCCCCCCCCCGACTGGGCGATTGAGATTCCCCACTTGCGTCACATCAAGAAATTTCTGGTCCTAAAAAGAGATCTGCCCAAACCGCGAAACAAACCACCATTTGCAGGTTGACCGTGTTCCTAATTACAATTGTTCGCCTTAGAGCCATCGGTTCGAGAGAGTCTTCTGCAGTGCGATCCCCCTGAACTGTGCTTTTTCCAGGTCTACTGAAAGAGTAACAGAGCTGGAATTCCGACCGACAAATCGGATAAGTGCAAGCGCAGCAACCCCTTCTGGTTCCTATTGTGCTTTAATAATGTTTACGCTGACGGAACTGTGGTCTGCTTTTGCTCGCCACACCTTGTGATTTCGTCAGTAACAGTTTGAGACCAAACTGGTCCCATTTTCACTATTGAGGTGTCCTGTGTTTCAGAATGTCGCCGTCATCGGAGCAACCGGTGCTGTCGGGCGGATCATGCGCCAGCTCCTGGAAGAACGAAATCTCCCAGCGAAGAAGTTTCGCTTTCTCGCATCTCCTCGCAGCGCTGGCACAAAGCTGACATTCAAAGGTGAAGAACACACCGTCGAGTTGCTCACCAAAGATTGCTTTGCAGGCTCTGACCTCGTTATTGCGTCCACACCAGACGAGGTCGCAGCAGAATACCTGCCCTACGCAGTTGAGGCCGGATGCAAAGTCATCGACGAATCTGGCTACTGGCGCATGAAAGAAGATGTCGCGCTGGTCATCCCAGAGGTCAATCCACAAGACGCACTCAATGCCAAGGGCATCATCGCCAGTCCAAACTGCTCAACCACGCAGATGGTCATGGCACTGAAACCACTGCACGATGCAGCCAAGGTGAAACGAGTCATCGTCAGCACCTATCAGGCAACAAGTGGAGCCGGTGTTCAGGGAACTGCAGATCTGATTGACGGATCAAGAGCCTACCTGGAAGGGAAAGACTACAAGTACACTACCTTCAAGCACCCAATCGCATTCAACGCCATTCCACAGATTGGCGGTGAAAAGAGTGATGGGTACACCAGCGAAGAGCTGAAAATGGTCTATGAAACCCGAAAGATTCTCGGGGATCAGTCCATTCAGGTGAACGCCACTTGCGTCCGTATTCCGGTTGCAAACTGCCACAGCGAAACAATCACCGTTGAAACTGATCGACCAGTTTCCCCAGAGGAAGCTCGCGAACTGTTCAGCAATTTCCCTGGCATTAAAGTTGTCGATGACCTGAAAAACGGAAAGTACCCATTGCCGAACGAGTGCGATGGCTCTGACCTTGTCTTCATCGGCCGTATCCGTAAGGACATTTCACATCCAAACGGACTCTCTTTCTGGTGCGTGAGCGACAACCTTCGCAAAGGGGCCGCTACCAACGCCGTTCAGATTGCAGAACTGCTGGCGAAGAATCTGTAATTCGCTCAGGCGACTGAAGTGAAAATCTGATTGAACTCGACTGCTGGATTTCTCTTGTGGAATCCAGCAGTTTTCATATATCTACATGCAAACCTGCCATTGCATATCAGCAACGTTTTCACACCACACAAACAGGGATCTTCTTCCTGTCTTTTTGAATAGAATCCGAGTCAATTCACCATGAATAAAGTGCGTTTCGGGATTATTGGCGCAGGTGCTGTTTCTGATTACCACCACGTTCCGGGGATTCGACTCGACCCACGTGCCGAACTGGTTGCCGTCTGCGATCCGAACAAGGAATTGCTGGAAAAGCGTCGCACCGACTGGGGCATCGACAAGCTCTATCTGAACTATGAAGACCTGGCGAACGATCCCGACGTTGATGCCGTGATCATTGCGACACCGAACGACACGCACCATGCCATCGCCCTGGCCTGCATCGCTGGCGGCAAGCATTTGATGTGCGAGAAGCCGCTTGGCTTGAATGCTCAACAATCTATCGAGATGTATCAGGCCGCACGTGACAAAGGGGTCAAGCACATGACCGCGTTCACGTACCGGTTTGCTCCTTCCATGCGTTATCTGAAGCACCTCGTCAAATCGGGTTTGCTCGGAGAACCACGACATTTCCGCAGCCAACGCTTCCTCGACTGGCCGGAAACCAGCTGGGGATGGCGGCAGTACAAAGCCAGAGCAGGTGCTGGCGATCTCTTCGATATGACCATTCACCGGATCGATCTGGCAATGGATCTCGTTGGTCCACTGACATCGATCTGTGGAGCTGTTGCGCAGTTCTGCCCACGAACCGAAACAGCTGACGGAAAGTCGTGCCCTCCATCTGAAGTCGACGATTGGTCAGCATTGATCGGGCGCTTTGAAAACGGTGCGGTTGGTGTCTGGGAAGGCAGCACCGTGATGAAGGGATATCACCATAACGGCTTTGGTCACGAATGGGCCGAAGTAAACGGCACCGAAGCCAGTGCGGTTTATCGCCTGCAGGAACCGAACGTCATTCTGGTCGGAAAGACCGGACAGACGATGCAGCCTCTGGAAGTTCCAAAAGAGTTTCTGGTCATCGAAGGAAGTCCTCGCGATCCGAACGAAGGGGTGCCAAGTACCGTCTTCCGCTACGACCTGATTTATGAACTCGTCTCAGCGATCGTTGAAGACCGGCCTGCCGTTCCTGGCTTCGACCACGGGGCTCAGGCACAACTCGTCGCCGACGCCGTTCTTCATTCCAATGACTCTCATGAATGGGTCAAACTGAACCTGAACGTCGACTAAACAGTTTCGGTCGATCCTGTGACCGCGCAGCAGCCTTCTCGATAGAAGAAAAGCTGAATCCCGCGAGCCACATACGCCAATGCATCTCCAGGTGGAACTCTGCGACATCATTTGTCACAGGTTCCACCTTTTCTTTTGCGCCACGCTTGGTGCATGCCTGCTTTTTCTTCGGCGCCGCAGATCAGAGAGAGCACCTGCCGCTCCCCTGACAAAACATCAGAGTTGCGATAGCCAGCCAACGCCTTGCGCTCACTCTCCTTAACAGACAGCAAAGCAATCTGCTCTCTTTTCTTGGCGCGCCGCGAATCCCTGCAGCCTCCCCACCAGCACGCCCCCACAACGAAACAGCCACATCTACATACAAGAAAAAGACTTAGCCTGAAAGTTAAAATTTAACGATTATCGCAACCGCAGCGACGGCACCGATTTCGCAACAAGCATCAAGTATCACGAAAACACCAGCCAAGGCGAATTCAGACAGCCTTGAAGTAGAAACATTTTGCTGGAAGGACACGTCAGATTCACTCTGATGTTTCACCGCTGATCCCGGTGGAAACGGACCTTCCGAGTTCCCTGTGATGGGGGAAAGGTCTGGCTGATCACCTGCGCAATTTGGTCAGCCAGACCTTCTTTAACACAGCTTTTCTCCTGACGAATTCAGGTGGGAAATGCTTTTGACGAATCTGTGATGCAGGAACAGATCGTCACAGCGAATCGTCACTGAGAAACAGGCTGCGACACAGAAGCCTGAAAACACAACTCATCGAGATTCCGCCAACACGTTGATGCGTAGAAACATGTTGCCGGAAGGTGTGGCCTGAGTTCTTGTCAACCGCGACTCAGTGCTACCAGTTTCACAGCAAGCGTTCGCTCACGTCTCACGGGCGATATTGCAAACGAAACACTGACGCTGCGGTTGAAATGTTTCGGCCAGACTGCCTGTATCAGGCTCCGTAAGAATCGGAACGCCTGCACTGTGCCAGTCGGTCACAAACGAAAGACACATGCCATGCGCCTCATCACAGCATTTTTGAATGACGACACCGGTTTTATTGTTTCAGCAGAGCTGGTCATCATCGCCACTCTGGCGGTACTGGGGATGATCGTTGGATTCAGCCAGATCCAGAACGCCGTTGTCTCTGAAATGTCTGATGTGGCCCATGGACTTGGTGCCCTCAATCAGTCTTACTACTACTCTGGATTTCATGCACGAAAATGGGGCGGGTGGACAAAATCCCGCACATTTGGTTCTGCATACTACGACCTGGCCGACGCCTGCGACTGGTGCGGCTGCATGATCACCTGCGAAGGAGCTGTCCCTGAAGGGGGTGCTGGAATCGCTGTTGGAGGAGGCTACGGTGCTCAGGGCGGAATGATTCAAAGCCATACAATTGTGCCGGAATCTACCTGTGCTCCTGTCTGCACCCCTGTCTGCTCGGGCACTGTGATTCAGTCAGAATCCACTATCCACTCTGCTCCGACATGCTCCGGGCAGATGTTGATGGCCCCTTCGGAATCGAATGTGATCACAACTCCCCCACACCAGTTGATGTCCCCAACTCCAGCACCGGGCACGACTGAAATTGCTCCAACTCCAGCCCTGACACTTCCACCTGCTCCAAGTCGCGACTAGACCGTATCGGTCTATCATGTGGCCATGCAGTGGTCGTCGACAGGAATGCCGAGGCCGCACAATAAAAAAGCCGGTCACAATTGTTTGTGACCGGCTTCTCTTGTTTAAGTCAGATTCGCTATTTGCACTCGCAATCAGTGCACGCACGACTCACGCTTATGATTCCGTCGCCAACTGTTGAACAGGCGGTTGCGGTTCAGCGGGCCGACGGAAGAAGACAATAATGATCGCTTCCCAAATCATCAGCACAGCCAGAGCAACAAGCATCACAGCAATCCATGGCACCGGGTTCCCGGTAAGGCCCCCTTTGAAGTGCTTGGCGATAATGTGAATCAATGCCCAGATGCTCATGATCGACATCAACACCATCGGAATCCCGGTGACAAACCAGACCCAGACAGCTTGTCGAGTTCGCCACAACCAGACAGTCACACCGAGCAATGTGATTGCAGCAAGAAGCTGATTACTGGCACCAAACAGTTCCCAGAAGGTGCGCCAGACTGGAATGCGACGCCCTGCTGAATCCACGGTTGTCTGAAACACGAAGAACATCGGAGCGCCAGTGGTGACGATCGTTCCGAGCCAACGTCCTGCTTTGCCTTGCAGCCCTGTCAGTTCCTGAATGATGAAACGTCCCAGTCGGGTGCAGACATCCAAAGTGTCATAGACAAATGTTGTAAATGCCATCAGTGCGAATGAAACCCCGATCGCGGCGGGGACATTGATCGATTCAAGAAACCCACCAATCCCGAGTGCGTAAATGAAGTTTGGCTGAGGATTCTTCACCAGGGCATGATCCCCGGCCAAGGTCATGATGCAGCAGAGAGAAATGATGGCAACCATCGCTTCCAGCAGCATGCTTCCGTAACCAACACTCTTTGCGTCGAGTTCACTCTTCAACTGCTTGGATGTCGTTCCTGATGCAATCAGCGAGTGGAACCCGGAACAAGCCCCGCAAGCGATTGTGATAAACAGCATCGGAGCCAGTGTGTCTCCCTTGAGACTTGTCCATCCGTTGAACGCAGGGAGTTCCACCGGCTTTCCACCAGCGATGAGCCCGATGGCACCTGCTCCCAGAGCGATCAGGAGGAAATATCCTCCCAGTTCCCCTCGCGGTTGCAGCAACAACCAGAGAGGGACAACGGATGCAACCGCACAATAAAGTAACAGTGCGACGTCCCAGGAGACATGGGCGTAGCCTTCCGCCTGTGCTTCCGTCAATGCAGGGAATGCCGACTGGATCATCTTCACGAGATCAAACGGAATCCATTGCCCGACAACAATCGCAAGCCCCACTAAGGGAAGAAAAATCAGGGATGCCCAGCCACTGCTCAACTTGGTGTACCGCATCAGCAGGCCCATAATGATGGGGAGTGCAAGGTACATCAGAGATGAAGAAGCAATCCCTGCTCCACTGACGACTTCCCCATTCTCCAGTTCCTGATTTCCGACAAACGAAGCCGCTGTGATGTCGGTGAACGCAACGATGATGTAAACGAGAGCCAGCCAGATAAAGGTCAGGAAGAGAAGGAACGCGCGATGGCTCATGTGTTCGCGAACGACTTCGGCAATGGATTTCCCTTGATGCCGAACCGACGCGACCAGTGACGTCATGTCATGAACCCCACCGATAAAGATGGAGCCCAAAATAATCCAGATCAGCGCAGGTGCCCAGCCGAACGCCGCCGCCGCCAAAATCGGGCCGACAATCGGGCCGGCCGCCGCAATCGCTGAAAAGTGTTGATTCAGCAGCGGCATCGTCGCCTGTGGTGAATAGTCGACATCGTCACGCAGTGCATACGCCGGAGTGACCGCTTTCCCGTCGAGCCGCAGCAGTCGAGCAAGCAGGGAGCCGTAAACGCGATATGCAATCAACAAGATGATCGCTGAACAGATGACAATCGAGACCATCATGACCCAGATTCCTTCACTTTAACTTTCGCTGCACCGACAAATTCATGCCGCCTCAGTCGCACAGGCCCACCGCATGCAGGCGGTCAGGCAGAAACTTGCCCATCGTTCGTTGCGATCATCATCTGACAGCCGCCGAATCTCCAGTCAGAAATCCGGCATGAATCTCAACCTTAAGTTCCTGTTCGAATCAGACTTCTTCAAACAGGAACCGGGTCTGAAGCCCCTCAAAATCGAACCCTCAATTATCACCGGGGGGGGTTCAATCCTGTTGTCTGGAAACCCCGGTCGCGACCACGTCGGACTCATCCAGAACACGCACTTCGGAAACTTTCTCTCCTTCAATTTTCGCAACTTTCGCCTTCGACAGGACAAAAGTGTCGTAGGTCGCGATCAACGCAATGAACGTATAGAACGAACCTGCGAGAACCAGACCTGCACAGCGGAAAAAGCCCGGCTTCAGTTCTTTGGGAAGCAGAAGGCGATTCACAAAGATCACATGGAAGCAACTCAGTCCCAGTGCAAAATTATAAAATGTTGTCGTCCAAACCAATAGCTTGTCCCCTTTGACCAGGTTCAACAGAACGAGGCCAAACAGGGCATAGGCGACGACAGACCCGAAGAACAGGCGACCAATCCAGCGCGGATCCCAGGTTCGCAGCATCGGGCTGGCAGTCCAGAACACGTCAACCCAGCGGCGCAAAGCCCCTTCCGCAGTCGTCAAAGACGAGGTTGCCAAGACCAGAAACCCGCAGAACAACGTCAGGTGCCAGAAAAGCAGTCCATAGTTCGGCCCGACGGCAGCAGCCACACCATCTGCCGTCATTCCCGCGGCGAGCCATTTATCAGCAGGAACCACCCCTCGCGGGAGGAACTGAACCGAAAGCATGCTCGGCAATGCCATTCCCAGAAAACAGGCCGGCATCCATACATAGAACTGCTCTCGCTGAACATGCTTGAGCCACCCTCGCCAGTTTTTCAGTGATTCCTGAGTGACGCGAAAGACTTTCCCGACGTGTGACAGCTGAATCGAATGACCGCCAACGATACTGGAGATCGCCCCCACTTCTTTCCCCATCCCCCACCCTTGATCGCGGGTGTAGTTACTGACAGGCGTATTCGTCAGTCCGCCGTTCCCTGCAATGGCTGCCATTGCGGTCACCAGCCCGATCATCGACAGATCGAGTGCAGGTAATGACTGACCATTCCACCATGCTGTCAGAGGATTCAACAGTTGCGGCTGGCTCTCCGGTGTCTCTCCCTGATACGGCAATGTGCCGAATCGCACAAACCCATAGCCGATCTCAGCCCAGGTCTCCCATGTCGAATAACCCAACGCGAGAAATGCCAGAAATCCGATCACAATGATCAGCTTAAAGCTCATCACGTACTTCATCGAACTATAAACCTTGCCCCCGAAGACGAGCGGAGACAAAGAAAGCAGCAGGATTCCACAGGCAACCGTTGTCAGCAAAGTCCCATCAGTAGCGGGATCAGGTAGCCTGCCAAGGTACATCGCCGTCAACGGGATGGCGGCGTTGGAACTGAGATACGGCAGGAATGATCCCAGATCCATCAGGATGTAAATCACCAGCCAGAACACTGGTCCTGGCATCGTGCGAAACTTCCCGGTGAAAATCGGTTCTCCGCTATAAAGCGTGTACCGGCTGATCTCAATGTTATAGAGCACCTGCCCCAAAATACTGAGAGTCGCCAGCCAGAGGAGCGCGCCTCCATACCTTGCAGTTACGAAGGGGCCGGTAAGCCACTCTCCCCCACCGACCGCTGCCGCGCCCATCACAAGGCCCGGCCCAATCAACATTGGGATTTGTCGCCAACCAAAGATGGGAGCCTTACCCAATTCGCCGGTCGTCCAGCGAGGCATCTGTTTCGATCCGATGTAAGGCGCTTCCCATTGAGATGCGTCTCCTGCTTCGGAGTGCTTCTGTTCGGTTTGATTTGTCGCGTCCGACATCCTGACCTGCCTGTACTCTACTTGAGACTCCCGCCTTCGCAGCCGAGGCCTCATGTTCTCGTGACACCCTGTTATCTGCCGCCGATCAATTAGTGATCGTGGAAACCGAGATCCACCTGACTCAAACGAGAATTGAGCCAGCCCAGACGACTCGGCACCGGGATAACCCTTTTGAAACGAACATGAACCAGATCTGATTCGCAATGGCGAATCTTCCCCCGGTTCATGTCTGACTCACACATGGAGCTGAACGCTCCGACGCATTCATCCTGTCTGATGCCTTCCGGAATCCTGCTAGTCGCACTCAGTCCCGCTTCTCGACACCGAGTGTGTTTCGACAGGAAGATCCGTTGGACGCATGCTTCCTCTCCAACTCCAGACAGGAAACATACAACACCGGAAAACATGAACTTTCGAGAATATGTTCAGGAGTCGCAAGGCTTTCCACTGATGTTTTCCGTGAATTCCCCCACGCAATTCCGGTCAAATCGATTGCCAACGACTTGCGGCGTCAAATCTTACGGCATTCTAAGTGAGGTTCCGGGCCACTGGCGGGGGGCAGTGGTCTTTCCTTCGCCAACTTGCCCCCTTCCGGGATAACCGCCACTTTCATGCCTGTTAATTAACTTCTGAATCCCTCCCTTTGTGTCTTAGGCCTTCGCCGCTTAAAATGGGGTTTTCTGACTTGGACTTCTTGGGCCATCGACCGTGTCGGTCTGTTCCTGAGGACCACACTTCGTGGGTTTTCCACTCGAATGCTCCTGCGACTTCTTAAAGCGAAACTGCACATGGCCTCCGTCACGCAGACGGAACTTGAATACCACGGCAGCATTACGATTGACCGCGACCTCATGGATGCCGTGGGATTGCTCCCATACGAGCAAGTCATGATCGCCAATTGCTCAAACGGAACCCGGGGAGAGACTTACGTCCTCGAAGGGGAACGCGGATCAGGGCAGATTCAGATGAACGGGGCTCTTGCCCGACTCGCACATCGCGGGGACCGGATCATCATCATGTCGTTCGTGTTCGCAACACCGGAAGAAGCGACGGTACATCACCCGAAAGTGGCGATTCTCAACGAGAAAAACGTCATCACCGAGCAATTCCAGGCGGACATCAACTAATCACAAGATGCTTCTCCAAAGAGATTTACGCTGCAAATCTCTTTAACAGCAGAGCTTCCCTCGCGTAGGGCCGCTTGAGTTGCGCGCACTCTCTCTAAACTCGGCTTTCTCGCTGCAGTAAGAAAGCCAAGCCTCACACAAACACCCCAGTTCTCCCGCAGGCGGTAGCGGCTCTTCCTGTTTTGCATCCGGCAAGCACACCGAAATCCGCATTACTGGCCTCAATCCGCGAATCATGCTTTTCCATTCTCACATCAGCGGATTATGATAAATCGACATCTCCGATAAGTTTATGAGTCCGGAAACTTCCTTTCTTTCGTGCGACGAGTGTTCACGATGCAGTGTGTCATTCGTATCTTCGTACTCCTGACACTGGTGAACGGGGCAAATTGCCTCTTGTGTTCGCACATCTTCGCTCAGCCAATGCCTCCACAAGGGGTGCAAATTGGCCCAACGGCCCCGGGAGTTAAACCTTCTCCAGGCTCCCCTGTCCCTCCTGGGAACAATCCGCCCGGTTCTCAACCAAACGACGCTTCCGGTAAGAACGGGCCTCCAGGAAACAAAGAGGGCGAGAAAAAAGACAAGCCAGCCGAACCATCCGTCATTACTCGTCCGCTCACCCCAGAGAAGCCCGGCGACCCGAATCAGTTGAACATCGTTCCGGATGAACAGGGGCGAGTCCGTTTCAACTTTGCAGGGCAGAAATGGAAAGACGTCCTGGAGTGGCTCGCAAGAATCTCGAACCTGAGCCTCGACTGGCAGGAGCTTCCCGCTGATTACCTGAACTTGCGGACGCAACGGGATTACTCGCTTCTGGAAGCACAGGACCTGATCAATCGACACCTGCTGTCTCGCGGGTTCACGATGCTGAAATCCGGCGAAGTGCTAACCGTCACAAGCATTGCCAAGCTCAATCCGGCAATGGTCCCGCGAGTTGCCCCGGAAGAACTCGAACAACGCATGGACTACGAGTTCGTGAAGGTTTCATTTCCTCTGAAGTGGATTCTGGCGGACCGCGTCGTTGAAGAACTGAAACCGATGCTGAGTTCCAACGGCAAGCTCTCCGCGCTGAAGGAAGTCAATCGTTTTGAAGCGATGGATGCCGCGATCAACCTGAAAGAGATCCACCGCATGCTGCAACAGGAGCAGTCGCAGGATGCCTCTAAAGGAACAGTGATCCGCGAGTTCAAACTGAAACATCGGCGAGCGGCGGACGTTCTCCTGTCGCTCGAAATGATTCTGGGGATCGAAAAGAATCGCATGCCCACCCCCGGCGGAGGGCGTGGCGGTGACATGATGTCACAGCAGATCATGCAGCAGATTCAACAAATGCAGCAGATGATGCAGCAACAGCGAGGAAATCAGCCGGGATCTGGGCCAGCAAAGCAGGAAGATCCTCGCCTGATCGTGAATGAGCGTGAGAACAGTATCCTCGCTCATGCTCCCCCAGACAAAATGGAGATCATCGATCAAACGATCACGGCGATTGATGTCCCCGGCGATGGGGAAGCCCAGATGCTGCAAAACATCAGCAAAGTGAAGCCGTATCGACTGACAACTCTCGACCCGCAACCACTGATGCTGCTTCTGAAAGAGATGGGAGAACTTTCCCCTCAATCGCGCATTCAGGTGGACGAGAAGAACAAAGCCATCATTCTCTTTGGCACCCTGTCTGACCACTACATTGTCCAGTCGCTGATCACCAAGCTGGACGGCAGCAATCGCAGCTTCGAAGTCATTCAGCTGCGGCGTGTTCAGGCCGATGCCGTTGCCGGAACAATTCAGTATATGCTGGGTTCCGAAGACAAAGACAAGAACAAAAACAATCGGTCGATGTATGGTTATTTCTATGGGGGAATGCAAAGGGAAGAAAGCACCCCGGAACAGCGGCCATTCAAAGTTGATGCAGACATTGAGAACAATCGCCTGCTCGTTTGGGCGAACGAAATCGAGATGGGCGAAATTCGCCAATTGCTTTTGAAGATGGGGGAAATTCCGCCGGGGACAAGTAACCCTGAAACTCTGCGAACCATTCAGCTCAATTCAGATCAGGAAGCTCAAAAGGTTCTGGAACGACTTCGTGAATTGTGGCCGGAAGTCGAACTGAATCGTCTGCAGATTCAGCAGGCTCCCCAGCCGCCAGAACGCCCTTCAGTTCCAATGGAACCGGCTCCAACAGAGAAGCCATCCGTGCGTCGCATGGATGTGCCGAAGATTGGAATTCCTGTCGCAATGAGCACGAGGAAGAGCCCGACAACTTCTTCCACGACGCGACATCCCCTTGCGGACGATCACACCTCAGCTTCTTCAGAATTTGAACCAGCGGCGACTCTCACTCTCGCCGATCTGGATCTCATTGATTCAAAATCGGCCCCTGCGCCCGAGAAAGAGTCTCCAGACAAAGGCTCTGCTGAAAAGCCAGCTGAAGTGACTCGCCCAGAAGCCGCGCCTGAATCTCCTGCAGGTTCCGCTCCCCCCATCATGATCAGACAGGCTCCGAATGGACGCATCGTGATTGGATCGCCAGATACTGAAGCTCTTGATCGTTTAGAAGAACTGCTGGCCGAACTCTCCCCTCCTTCACGTGACTACAAGATTTTTCAGCTCAAGTATCCCAGCACCTGGGCTTACGGAGTGGAGCTCAATCTGAAAGCGTTCTTCAAAGATACGTCGAATGAAGAAACAGTCACCGACAATTTTTGGGGCAGCTCGTACACAACCAAGAAGGCAACCGATCAACGGCTCTCGCGTCGCAAAGAACTGAAGATCATTTCTGATGACGATTCACGGACCATCCTCGTGCAAGGGGGAACTCCGCAGCAACTCGCAACGATCGCTGACCTGATTGAAATATATGATCAGCCCACTTCAGGCGATCCGCAGTCTGTCCGTAAGACAGAGATCTTCCGCATTCAGTATTCAAAAGCAGACCAGATTGCAGAAACACTGAAACAGGTCTATCGCGATTTGCTGAGTGCCAATGACCCTTCACTTCAGAGCAACAATCAGCAACAGAAGCAATCAACCGAACGGGTCTACAGCTATCGATTCGGCAACTCGGACAACAACGAGAGCAAGACGAAAGAACAACAGCAGCCGCTCAAGTTCAAAGGTCTTCTCTCAGTCGGAGTGGACGAGATCTCCAACAGCGTTGTTGTGTCTGCCGGCGAAGAGTTACTGGCTGAAATTCGCCAGACGGTGAAAGCTCTGGACGATGCCGCCCATCCTCACATTAATGTGCAGGTGCTGCAGGTTCAGAATCTAGACACCGGGTTGCTCAAGGAACGCATGGACAAGACATTCTCCCCCACCGTTCGAAGTTCCAAAACCAGCGACAGAAACAAAAACGGCAAACAACCGCCCCAATCTCAGCAGCCGCAACCGCAGATCGACACCGATCCAGAACCGAATTAAGCGGACATGGCATCAACCTCTCTGGATATTCTCTCTGTCAGGTCTCCCGCGTCTGATCGACAGTCCCGGCTGATATCCCAACCGGTGAGTGAATTCCGCCAGAGGAAACAAAACGATTGTCCGAATGACAATCTCCGTCATTCCATAACTACATTCTGCACAACAAGAAGCGTTGTGTAATCTCACTGACTGGTTCAACGCTTACTCCAACCGCTACATTCTAGAGCACCCAGAAATGCTGCAGCGTTTCTGGCAAGCGGCATCGAGCCATTTTTGGATTGAAACGGCTGCTGCGCGGCCAAAGTAGAGACCAATTCGGTCGAGAGACGTCAGTTGCGGTTATTCTGGAAAATGCCTGTTCAGCATGACCAGAAGGCTAAAATTGCCCGTTGCCTTATTCATCTGCAGTCGAGTGGAAACCGATATCACGAATCTGCGCAGTGCGGAGTCACGTTCCGACATCCGACTCCAGCCCCAGCATCCCAGTAGCTCTTTTGTGCGATCATGAAATACGTTTTGGTCATTCCCGACGGTTGTGCAGATGAAGTTCAGGCGTCCCTTGGAGGAAAAACTCCATTGCAGGCGGCGCAGGTTCCAAACATGGACGTCGTTGCACGATTGGGAACAACAGGATTAACAGACAATGTTCCTGTCAGCATGCCCTCTGGCAGCGACGTGGGAACAATGAGCCTGTTTGGGTACGATCCCAAGGTTTACCACACAGGACGTGCTCCGCTCGAGGCTGCTGCTCAGGGAATTGCGCTGGGACCAGACGATTGGGCGATTCGCTGTAATCTGGTCACCGTCAAAGACGGACGGATGCAGAGTTTCACTGCCGGTCAGATTCCAAATGATGCAGGTGCGGAACTTGTGGAGATGTTGCAGAAGCAGTATCGAAACGACCGTCATCTGCAGTTTTACCCCGGCGTCAGCTACCGGAATCTGTTGCTCTATCGCCCAGAAAACGGACAGGCGCCATTCAGCAGCGAGACCCTCACGACACCGCCACACGACATCACAGATCAGGAAATCGCCCCTCATCTGCCGAGCGGCCCGGGAGCAGATGAACTGCTGTCATTAATGGCAGAAAGCGAAAAGATGTTCGCGGACTGCGCTCCGAACCGGAAACGAGTTGCTGATGGCGGATTGCCAGCCACTCAAATCTGGCTTTGGGGACAGGGACGCACACCATCATTGACTCCATTCCAGACACGATTCGGTGTTCGCAGTGCCGTGATTACGGCCGTCGATCTATTGCGTGGCATCGGCCGTCTGCTGGGCTGGGATGTGGTTGAAGTCGAAGGAGCTACCGGCTACCTCGACACCGATTATGCCGCCAAAGGTCGAGCAGCCATCGAGACATTGAAGAGCGGCACAGACTTCGTCGTTGTGCATGTCGAAGCGACTGATGAAGCCTCTCACGAAGGCCATGCGGACGAGAAAGTCAAAGCTCTGGAAGCGATTGACCGCGACATCGTTGGCCCAATTCACGAATACCTGAAATCGCAGGGGGATTATCGGTTGCTGGTCTGCCCGGATCATCCCACATTTCTGCGGACAAAGACTCACAGCCATGGATTCGTTCCATTCGCCATGTGTGGAAACGGAATTCCGTCCAACGGAGCGAACTCCTACGACGAGATCGCAGCACAGGCCACCGGCGATGTGATGGTAAACGGTCATGATCTGATGCCACGTTTCTTGCAGCAGTAAGAAACGATTCAGAAATCATTCTGTATCACAGAACGAAACGCCCACCCACAAAGACCAGTCGTCTCAAGCCCCTGCGCTGCCTAAAATGGAAGCTGTCAGGGAGTGGAGAGAACCTGCGCACATATTCGAAAAGAATCGGAAATAATCTGCAAGAAGCAGGCATATTCAGAAATCAGTCACTTTTCAATAAACTGAAACTGATCAAACAGACTTCTCGACAGCCTACGCCATCGACTAGGATCGACTTATCACTTAACGTGCTTTTATTGATTTCTGCAGGAGAATCCCGCCTATGTCGACTCCGGAACGACCACAATCCTCTCCATCACGCCGCGACTTTTTGAAACAGGGAACAATTGCCGGCCTGACAAGCGGCCTTCTGGCGTCGTTTGCTGGCAATGCTCAGCTGTACGCTGCCGAAAGTAATATCATCCGCGTCGGGCTGGTTGGTTGCGGTGGACGCGGAACCGGAGCTGCCAATCAGGCCTTGAATGCAGATCCAAATGCACGTCTCGTCGCTGTCGGCGACGCGTTTCCAGACATGATCGAGTCCAGCTTGCGGACCCTGAAATCTCAGACTGGAATCGCCGACAAAGTTGTCGTTGACGACGAACACAAATTCGTGGGTCTCGACGCTTATCGTCACGTCGTCGACTCTTGCGACGTTGTGCTGCTCGCATCACCCCCAGGATTCCGTCCTGAACACATGGCCTATGCGGTTGAGCACGGCAAACACATTTTCTGCGAAAAACCTGTCGCAACAGATAGCGTTGGCCTGCGTTCCGTCATCGAAACCGTAAAGCGAGCGAAAGAAAAGAACCTCGCACTGGTTTCAGGCTTCTGCTGGCGTCACGATTCAGCAAAGAAAGCATTCTTCCAACGCCTCCTCGACGGGATGGCCGGCGAAGTTCTCTGCAGCTACGCGACCTACCTCGCAAACCCAGTGAAGCCGATGCCACCAGCATCAACTCGCCCAGCCGGGATGACAGATCTCGAGTGGCAGGTTCGCAACTGGTACAACTTCACATGGTTGTCAGGTGACGGGCTCGTCGAACAGGCTGTTCACGCCGTCGACTGGCTGGCATGGTCCAAGAACGACGTTGCTCCTCTGAGCTGTACCGCTGTTGGTGGTCGCCAGATCCCAGCCGAAGGGGGAGACATCTTCGATCACATCGCCGTCAACTACGTCTGGGGCGATGGGACACGTGCCTTCATTTCTCAGCGTCAGATTCCTGGCTGCTATAACGAGAACAACTGTTACATTCTCGGAAGCAAAGGAAAAGGCGAAATGTCACGCCGCGGCGCGACAATCACCACTGCCGAAGAGAAGTGGAAGTACTCCGGTCCAACACCAAACATGTATCAGGTTGAGCATGACGTGTTGTTCAAGTCCATTCGGGACGGCAAACCAGTCAACGAAGGCGATCGCCTGATCAGCAGCACTCTGATGGGGCTGATGGGACGCATGGCCGGTTACACTGGGAAAGAAGTCACCATGGATATGTGCCTGAATTCTCCAGAAAGCCTCGTTCCAGAAACACCAAACTGGGACGCCAAAGTCGAATTCCGATCGGTTCCACGTCCTGGTGTCAGTCAGGCCGGAACATAGTCCGAAGTGCTGTCTGTGATTCCGCTGCTGTGATTCCGTCACTGTGGAAACCGCGGACGCATTGGGAAGCCCTGGCAATCACATTGTGATATTCTGCAAGGGTTGAAAACTTTCAAAGCAGGGGACTCAACACGAGCCCCCTGCTCTTTTTATATCTGGTCAGAGTTTGAACTCGATCGTCGCACTCAGGCTTCCCGTTGCTTCAACGAATACAGCACCGGCGCAACAGAAAATTGCATTCTGATTCCGTAATTCCTGTTGTACTCCCCTGCCTGAGAACACGTCCGAGAATGGTTGAAAACGATGTCGTATCCCAGAATCGCCAGTCTGAAAACCGCAGAACAATTTCAACAGCACATCGCGAGTCTGAACATTGAATTGCCGTTCGACGAAGAGATTTTCACCGGAGCCGACAGCCCCTTAGGTAAGCCGTGTCATTCTCTCGAAGGGACGATTGGCAACCGCTTCTGTATTTTGCCGATGGAAGGCTGGGACGGCGAAACAGATGGGCGTCCCAGCGATCTGACCCGTCGACGTTGGCAGAACTTTGGGCTGAGTGGGGCGAAGCTGATTTGGGGAGGCGAAGCTGTTGCTGTCCAACCAGATGGTCGGGCAAACCCGAATCAACTGATGCTCAACCAGCAAACGCTCTCGGACATTGCTGAGCTGCGCACACTGCTTTTGGCGGCTCATCAGGAACACTTTGGAAAGACCGACGACCTGCTATTGGGGTTGCAGCTGACACACTCTGGGCGATTCGCCAGACCAAATGGAAAGACGGTTGCCGAACCACGAATTGCCTACCGCCATCCCCTGCTCGACTCGCGAGTGAACGTGCAAGATGATGGACCGGTCCTCACTGACGATGATCTGCAACGGCTGATTGACGCATTCGTCAACGCTGCTGTGCTGGCGCAATCCGTCGGGTACTCATTCGTGGATCTCAAACATTGTCACGGGTATCTTGGCCACGAACTTCTGTCAGGATTCGACAGACAGGGCCGGTTTGGCGGGAGCTTTGAAAACCGAACACGATTCCTGCGCGACATCGTCGATGGCATTCGCACCGAAGCTCCAGGGCTCGGGATCGGAGTCCGTCTCAGTGTGACAGACTTCATCCCGTTCACGACAGGGAAAGACCGTATTGGTGAGCCGATCCATTCCGCTCCTTATCACTACGCTTTTGGCGGCGACGGCACTGGACTGGGAATCAATCTGGACGAACCAAAGCAGTTCCTTGATCTGTTGAAATCCCTGAAGATTGATCTCCTCTGCACCACAATCGGCAGTCCTTACTACAACCCACATGTCATTCGTCCGGCGACCTTCCCGCCTTCTGATGGATACCTTCCCCCGGAAGATCCGTTGATTGGTGTTGCCCGGCACATCAATGTCACGGCGCAACTGAAGCAGTACGCCCCTGACATGCTTCTGGTGGGGTCAGGCTACAGTTATCTGCAGGAATGGATTCCCCATGTCGGCCAGCATGCCGTTCGGAATCATAAGGTGGATTTCGTAGGTCTCGGACGTATGGTCCTTTCTTACCCGGAACTGCCTGCCGATGTTCTGTCGGGAAAACCACTGCAACGCAAACGCATCTGCCGGACATTCAGCGATTGCACCACCGCTCCACGAAACGGCATGGTCTCCGGGTGCTATCCACTCGACCCGTTCTACAAAGCTCGACCTGAGCGGGAACAAATGGTCGCACTGAAAAAAGAACTCGAACTGCATTCCTGACAGCCAGAGAAGATCACGTTCTAAGCAACTCCCAACACTCCCTGACTCCCAGCTATTTAACTGCATTGGATCGCAACGTATGACAAGCGAGAAAACGATCTTGGGTGAAGGGAAATATCTGCAACTGGCGAAAGAAGGGACATGGGAGTACGTCCACCGAATTCGTGGAATCGGTGCCGCTGCGATTCTTGCGGTGACGTCAGACAAAGAATTTCTGTTCGTCGAACAATATCGGGTCGCGATTGGTCACCCTGTCATCGATTTGCCAGCTGGACTTGTGGGCGATGACGACGCGACCGAAGACGACTTTGAAGAAGCTGCGCGACGCGAACTGCTGGAAGAGACTGGCTATTCCGCGAAGAAACTCAAACTCCTGATCGCCGGACCAACAACGTCCGGGCTGGCAACCGAACTCGTCCACATTTACCTCGCGAAGAACGCAAAGAAAGTGCACGATGGCGGCGGAGTGGATGGCGAGAATATCACCACTCATGTTGTTCCATTTCACAAATTAAAAAGCTGGTTCAAACGTCAGCAGAAGCTCGGGAAGCAGATCGACGTGAAAGCGTTCTTCGCAGCGAACTGGTACATGGCCCACAATTCGAAGTGATCTCCTTGCCAGATACGCGGAATTCCAGCCCCTCTTTTCTGTCACAATCGCGGACAAGGCGCGCCCCCTCGTCTTCACAACTCCTTGACACAACAGCGAGTATTGATACATTGAAGTTGCATCGCCCTTAACCAGTAGAACAGTCTGATCAGGAATCCCTTCAGTTTCCTGGTTGGCTTTCTCACTGGACTCCACCTATGCCCCCACCTGATGAGAGCGTCTCCCAATCGACGTGATAACGCACGCTCAACGGAATCCCGACTTTCATTCAGGGAAATGTCCTGCCAGTTCGTGATGAAGAGAATCCCCCTGAGACAGACGCATTAGCAGGGCCGATTCCCTTCTCCCGAAGTCTCGACCTCGACGCAGAAGGACTCCACACGATGAATCGCTCCTTTCAGCTTCTCGTTCGCGGACCATCCTTATGCAGTCTCATTCTTTGCAGTTTTCTTCTGCACTGTCAGATGAACTTAGTCAGCGCAGCTGAAACTTCAGCGTCTGCTACCGTTGAGAAATTGCAGCTTGGCCCACGATCAGGTGAGACGCTACAGATTGTCGGCCCTGATGGACGGTTGCAACTTCTTGTCACGACGACCGGAGCCGACAACATTCCCAAAGACCGATCCCGGGCGGCTGAATATCAGATCCAGCCAGAAGGGATCGTTCGAGTTGACACCACCGGGCTCGTGACTCCAATTCAAGATGGGAACGCGCAGATCACCGCCAAGGTTGGAGATCAAACGGCTTCGATTTCTGTGACAGTCAGTGATTTCGCCGCGACACGGCTCGTCGACTTCCAGAATCAAATCATTCCACTCTTTACCAAACATGGCTGCAACGGCGGTGGATGTCACGGGAAAGCCGCAGGACAAAACGGATTCAAACTTTCTCTGCTCGGCTTCTATCCCGACGACGACTTTGAATACCTCGTCAAAGAAGGTCGAAGCCGCCGCATCTTCCCTGCGATGCCAGAACGCAGTCTGGTCATCACAAAAGCCACCGGCGAAGTCCCGCACGGAGGGGGCAAACGAGTCGACATCGACAGCCAGGAATATCGCACGCTCTTGCGTTGGATCGAACAAGGTTGCCCTCGTTCTGCCGGCGAAAACACTCCCGTCATTACGAAGATCGAATGTTACCCAGCGACGGCAATTCTTCGGGAAGCAGAGTCTCAACAGATCGCAGTCTATGCGTCATACAGCGACGGATCTTTCGAAGACGTCACCAGAATGACCATCTTCGAACCCAACAATCCAGAACTTGCTGAATGCTCGACAACAGGACTTGTGACCGCACTCGATCTGTCTGGCGAAGTTGCAGTGATGGCCCGATATCAAGGACTTGTCGCGACATTTCGAGCCACAATCCCCATGAAGTCAAAGGGGCCAACTCACCCCAATGGCATTCCTGTTCCCCCAGCCAGAAACATTGTGGATGAGACCGTCTTCGCCAAGCTGCAGGCACTGGGGATTCCCCCCTCTTCCCTGTGCGATGACGCCACATTCATTCGCCGGGTTTCGCTCGATATTACTGGTCGCCTGCCTGCAGCAGATCGGGTTCGCAGTTTCCTCGCTGATCCACGTCCTGACAAACGGGATCTGTTGATTGACGAGCTTCTCGACAGTCCCGAGTACGCTGACTACTTCGCAAATAAATGGAACATGATTCTCCGTAACAAAGGAGGCCAGGAACCTGATCGGGAAGGAACGTATCTGTTTCACCAATGGATCTGGTCGAGCCTTTACGAGAACAAACCATTCAATCAGTTCGTTAAAGAGCTGATCACGGCGAGCGGAGAGCCAGCAAAGAATCCTGAAGTTACATGGTATCGTGAAGTGGCTTCGGTCGAGCAACAGGCCGAAGATGCAGCCCAACTGTTCCTCGGAATACGTGTGCAATGTGCACGCTGTCACCACCATCCATACGATCGCTGGAGCCAGGAAGACTACTACGGACTGGCCGCCTTTTTCAGCCGAATCGGGAAGAAGGAACTCGGGGCGGAATCCGTCAAAGCAATTCGTGATCGCCGCGTCTTCCATAACGACGGCATCGCCCAACTCCCACATCCTCGCACCGGACAACAGGTTCGACCAGCGGGACTCGGCGGTCCAACTTTGGACATCCCTGCTGATCAAGACCCTCGGTTTGCCCTCGCAGATTGGATGACCTCCCCTGACAACAACTACTTTGCTCGAATGCTGGTGAATCGGTACTGGAAGCATTTCTTCAGCCGCGGTCTCGTGGAACCTGAAGACGATTTGCGAGACACCAATCCACCAACGAACCCTGAGCTCATGGATGGACTCGCCAAGTCATTCATTGATTCTGGTTATGACGTGAAGGAACTGATTCGCACCATCTGCCGATCAACAACGTATCAGCTCAGTTCGAACCCGAATGAACAGAATGGGCGAGACAAGCAGAACTTCTCACGCTATTACCCCAAACGTCTGACAGCAGAATCGCTTTATGATGCGTTTCACCAGGTCACGCTGACCAAAGGGGAATTCCGTGGTGTTCCAGTTGGCAGCGAAGCCCTGCAATTGCCAGACACCTCAGTCGCCCCCTACTTCTTGAAAGTCTTTGGGCAACCACAAGCGGACTCTGCTTGTGAATGTGAACGGGTTCAATCTGCGAATCTGGCACAGAGCCTCCACATGCTCAACAGTCAGGAGATTCAGTCCAAGATCACGCTGCCAACCGGTCGAGCACACATCCTTGCCAAACAGCAGGAACAATCTCACGAGGACAGACTGAAAGAACTCTACCTCTGGACGTTCGCCCGTCTGCCGGATGCTGACGAACTCAAGGTTGGCATGGAGCATATCAACAGGCATAAGGACAACGTCGCAATCGCCTATGAAGACATCGTCTGGGCTTTAATCAACACGAAGGAGTTCCAGTTCAATCATTAAACTGGTTCGGTCTTTTGCACGGCGGCGCAGCAGCTTTCCTTGCAACAGAGCAGCTGAAATCTGCGTGCTAGAAACGTCACACAGTACGGAAGATGCTCTCTTATTGCGTCAGTTTTGACTATCAGATGTCCAACCAGAACGGGAGCGGCCAGCAAGCCGTGGAATACGTTCAGCCTTGGGTGTGAATGTGAAGCGAATCTCCAAACTGACGTCTGCCCTGATCATTGCAGTTGCTCTTCTCATGGTGGTTCCGAGGGAATCCCAGGCGCAACTTCCTCAGATGCGACTGACGGTGCTGGCTCCGGCAGGAGGACAGGTCGGCACAACGGTCGATGTCACGCTCGTCGCTGGTGACCTTCTGGAAGACAGTACTCAACTTCACTTCTCCCATCCCGGCATTACTGCAACGCCCAAGCGAGTCAGTCAAAATGGCGTTGACACCGTCGTCCCCAAAACATTCCAGGTGACGATTGCGCCCGACGTCCCTGCTGGCATTTATGACGTTGTTTGCGGAGGGCGTTGGGGAATCAGTAACCCCAAGAGATTCATTGTGGGACAACGTCCGGAGATCAATGAGCCTGAGAATCATCAAACGGCTGTGACAGCCGCGCCAATCAATGTCGGGCAAGTCGTGCACGGCAGCATCGCAGGCGCGCATGAAGTGGACTGGTATCAGTTCCCAGCCAAGAAGGGAGATCGTGTTGTCATCGACTGCCTGACATCGTCGATCGACTCTCCGCTCAACGCAGCACTTACACTCTTCGATACATCAGGTCGACGCCGACTCGCTGTCTCCCGCCAATATAATCGCCGAGATGCTTTGCTGGTTTATGATGTCCCAAACGATGGACAATTCCTGCTGAAAGTACACGACGTCACCTATCGATCAGGTGCTGACTACCAGTATCGGCTTGATCTTCATACCGGCCCCTTCATCGAATACGTCTCCCCTCCACAGGTACTGCCAGGCCCTGCTCAGCGTGTTGCAGTCTATGGGCACCATCTCCCGGGTGGTCGTCCCAGTGGAGTGATTGTGCAGAATGTGGAACTGCAGGTCTTGGACGTCGACATGACGGTTCCGGACGACTGGCAAACCCAAGTCGCCTCGCAACTGGTCAGTCCGTTTCAGGCTTCTGCTGACACGTTCCCCTGGCGAATCACATCAGCAACCGCATCGTCAAATGCTGTCTCAATGGGAATTGCGACCGCTCCTGTCCTCAGCGAGCACGAACCGAACGACTCGGCCGCCCAGACAATTTCAATTCCGGTCTCCATTGCCGGCCAATTTGGAACACCAGAAGATCGCGATCGATTTCGCTTCCAAGGGACCAAAGGACAAAAACTTTCGATCGATGTCATCTCAGAACGACTGGGAAATGCGGTTGATGCCTTGGTTGTGGTTGAACGAGTCGTCATTAAGCCGGATATGACAGAGCAACTCGTTCCCGTCGTCACGCACGATGACACCGCACCGAACCTGAACGCGAAATTCTTTGAAACTCAAACATCAGACCCTTCGTTTCTGGTGGACTTGCCAGAGACTGCAACCTATCAACTGACCATCCGAAACCGGATTGGGAATCCACGCGGAATCGCACGTCAGCAATATCAACTGGAAATCCGGGAGGCAAAACCGGACTTCATCGCCGTCGCAATTCCAGGGATGCTGCAACAAGGACAAATCACCCCTGTCTCTTTACGCCAGCAAGATCGGATTCCGGTCACCGTTTACGTCTTCAGACGCGATGGGTTCGCTGGTGAAATCCGTATCGAACAGGTCGGGGATCAGAAAGTTCTCCAGAGCGAAGCAACTGTGATCCCCCCCGACAAAAATGTGACAACGTTCATCCTCACGGCGAATTCACTTGAAGGACAACAGAACGCTCTCGTGAATCTGCAGTTGGACGCGGTTGCAACACTTCCGGCGGTCGCAGATCAGGCACCAATGGAGCGTCGTCATCCCGTCCGATTTGCGACAATGATCCATCCTCAGAACAACAACGTCTCTGCAATCTGTCGCCTGACCTCACATCAAACAGTCGGGATTCACCCTGAAGCCGCGCCGCTCCAATTGACTTCGTCAATCGCGACATTCAACGTCGCCCAAGGGAGCATCATCCAACTCCCCATCGACCTCCGCAGATCCCCTGCTGCTCAGGAGGCGGTTCAGTTAACGATCCCGCAAGCACCGCCTGCGACCAAGATCGTCGCTGGTACGGAAACCATCCCGAAAGATGCTGTGTCAGGGATTCTCCAACTCCAGTTAGAAGACAACGTCGCTCCTGGCTTACATCCATTCTGGATCAATGGCGAATCACAGGTCAGTTATCGCAAAAAGCCGGAACTCGTCGATCAGGCCCAAGCCGCTTTGGACCAATTCAAGCAGGAACTGGCACTGATCGAAGCTGAACACAAGAAGCAGGAACAGGCCAAGAAAGCTGCCCAACAGAAAGTTGCTGATGCAGCTTCACAAGTTGCCGCCTCCGAGAAATCATTGGAGGCTTTAAAGACGTCCGCTGAACAAACAGAGGCAA
>JBEBTF010000032.1:0-28846 GCA_040393865.1 Planctomicrobium piriforme
ATGTCCCATTTTCGAAGTGCTGTTGTTCTCGCAATCGCTCTCGGGGCAGGCTGCGCTGGTAAAAATTACAATGTTTCGAATCCGGTCCTCGGGCCGCCGCCACCTCGGATTACATCGACTCAAAGCGAAGAGAAGCAAACAGCAGAGGCTGGTGTTATTCAGCAGACGTCATTCAGCGAAGACTCTCCTCTTCCAACGACGGCTGTTGTGGCGCGTGTGAACGGTCGGGCGATTCTCGCAGGTGAGATCCTCGAACAGTACAACGGCAAGTTGAAAGAGTACGAGGCGAGGCTCGATCAGGGAGTGGCCAGTGGTCAACTCTCGGAAGCTAATCGTGGCAAGCAGCTTCGCAAAGCTCAGGATCTGCTCATTCAAAAAGATCTTGATCGCAACATCGAGAAGGTTCTGATGGCTCAGGCGGTACGTTCCCGTCTGAAGAAAGAGCAACTTGATTCGGTCAATGACCAGTTGAACGCCTTCTTTGAAAAAGAAGTCGTGACCAATCTCAAGAACCGTCTGGAAGTCAGTTCCACTCTTGAGCTGGAAGCAATGTTGCAGGAACAGGGGACGTCGCTCGAAACGATGCGGCAGGTCTTTGCTGATGAACAACTCGCATCCCAGTACATTCGGACAAAGATTGGCGACGAGCCAAAGCCTTCCCGAACGGAATTGCTGGCGGTCTATAACAAGCAGATTGAAAAGTATTCCTTCCCGATGCAGGTGAAGTGGCAGCAGTTGCAGATTTCGATCACTCCTGCACGGTCCAAATCACAGGCGGAACAACAAATACAGGATGCGTTGCAGGCAATTGCGGCCGGCATGTCCTTTGATAACGCTGTGAAGAAGTATTCCGACGGCCCTTTGACTGCGAATGGCGGACACTGGGACTGGACACAGCCAGGCAGCGTTGCGAATGCAGAAGTGCGTCAGGCGCTGGAGACGTTGAAGCCGGGAGCGATCAGTGGCATTATCGTTTCGCCGACATCGATCCAGGTGATCAAAATTACAGAACGTAAGAATGCCGGGACTCAACCGCTTGATGAAGTTCAGGAAGAGATCCGGATGCAGATTATTGAAGAATGGCGGGAACAACGTTCCAAAGTTGTGCTTGCCGAGGTTCGTAAGAACGCCGTTATCGAAACGATTTACGAATCTAAAGAAAATTTAGACGAGACCATTACTCGCTGAATTGACCTGTGAATCGGCAGCACTCGCCGAATAAACGGGACCAAACCGGGTCGAACAGGAAATTCCCACGTCACATCTTGACCCTGTTCAAAAAACTCGGGTATTCAGCCTGATGGAAACCTTTCCCAACTCCCTTTCTCCGTTTTCAAACCCTAGTCCATTTCACTGGCGCGACTAAGAGCTGGTGTCCTGTTCCTGTAAGTTCCCCCCCAAGGAAATCACAGCAGTTCACCCCTTGAAGTCCACCTTCCCCCCTTCATTTCTAGCGGCAAACCGAGTCATGGCGCGATATCGAAAGAGACTGGATCAGCCTGGTCAGGGCCTCAAGGAGGGACCGACATTGTTCCGAACCTATGAACTGCTGATGCGTGGTGGTCTGCTCAGCGCGAGCCTGTGGCTCGGCTTTCAGGTCCACGCCCAGGATTCCTACGCAAGTGATCCTTTTGGGAACACTCCAAAACAAGGATTCCAGGCCGTTCCAGAGTCGGAATCGACGTTGGCTCCTGAGGACGTAAATCGTAAACGAGTTGCAGATCAGTTGCGTGAAGCAAAGCTGAAACTGCAGCAAGGTCAACGCGAGGAAGCATTGCGGCTGACAGCCCGTGCTGCCTCGATGGCCCAACAGTGGAAAGTGACGTTCGGTCCGAACGAACTGTCTCCGCAGAAGATGATTGCGGAGATCCGAAACAGTGCCCGAACCACACCGGGGACAATGCTCTCCCAGAGCACCGAAGCTCAGGGAATGACACCGGGTGTTCCTGGGGCAACTGCCGCAGCGGGTGCAGGATCTCAGGCTGACCATGAATTGGCTCAGTCCCTGCTGCGTCAGGCGCATCAGGACATGGTTGCCGGTCAGTTCGTTGCGGCACGTGAGAACATCGAAAAGGCTCGCAGCCTGAATGTGACTTACGGTCCGTTCGATGTGAAGCCTGATCACCTGATGTCGGAACTCGCTCGACTTCAGCCAGCTCGTCCGGAAGGTCCTTCCGAGACTCTGGCCGCGATGAAGAACGAAGCGATCGTTCCAAAGATGGATTCACGTCCAACGATTCCGGAATCTCAACTGAGTGCCAAAGAACAGGCCGTTCAGTTGATGGCGGATGCAAAAGTTGCCATGTCTCGCGGGCACTTCAATGAAGCTCGTGAACTGGCTCTGCAGGCACAGAAGAAAGATGTTGCCTGGGGACTTCTTGAAGAAGGACCAGAGCATCTCCTTTCGGAAATCGCTCGTGTTACAAATAAACAGGTCATTGCGGGCATGCCAGCCGCCAGCGAGAACCAGGATGCACAGCAGGTTCGCACTGCTGCACTGGAACTGCTGAAGCAGGCTCGAACCGCATTGAACGACGGAAAGTTTGATGAAGCCCAGGCAAAAGCGGCTGAAGCTCAGCAGCTTGGTGCTTCTTACGCTCTGTTCGATGATCGTCCGGACCTGATCCTTCAGGAAGCCCGGATGCTGCAGGCTCGGAACATGATGGAGCCAAAAGCTCCAGCAGGTGCTCCGGCTGAAGCAGCTCCAGCTGGTCCAGCAAGTCAGCAACAGAAGAAACAACAGGCTCTTGCTTTCCTTGGCCAGGCCCGCGAAGCAATGCGAAGCGGTGACGTTGCTACAGCAGAAAAGCTGGTAGCACAGGCTGAAGGTATGGAAGTTGCCTTCGGATTATTTGAAGACAACCCGGAAGTCCTGCGTGAAGACCTGAACCGGCTCGTCGCAGCCAAACAGGGACAGTCTTCACAGATGGTTGCTTCCCGCACAGAGAAGCCTGCCGCTGGAGCTGAAACACGAGAAAGCCTGAAATCTCAGGCTGGTCAATTGTTGCAGGCTGCACGTCAGGATCTTGCTGCTGGTCGTATCGCTGATGCTCGAACGAAAGCAGCTCAGGCAGCTTCCTTCGATGTTGCTTACGATCTCTTCGAAGACAGCCCAGAGCGACTGCTCGGGGAAATCGAAGCCAGCTCGAAGCAGACGATGGTGGCCTCTGCTGGTAAAGGAATTCAGGGATCAGACGCTCTGAAGAACCAGGCGAAATCGCTGCTGGCTTCCGCCCGTGCTGATCTCACCGCTGGTCGTGTTGAAGCTGCTCGTGAAAAGGCGATGCAGGCTGCAACGATCGACGTGACATACGACTTGTTTGAAGACAGCCCTGAACGGGTTCTGGCAGAAACAAACGTGAATTCATCCCGTGCGGCCAATGTCGCCATGAATTCAATGGATGCTTCTGAAGCAGAACTGGCTGCCAAGGGGATGGATCTGACCAAGGGAGCCGCAATTCAAACTGTGGCTGGATCTGTATCTGCTGCGGCAGGTCGCGATCGCATGGTCGTGAACTCCAATGGTAAGTCCGCTCAGGAATTGTTTGACGAAGGTGTGAACTCACTGCGTGGTGGAGATCGGGAAGGAGCTTACGAGTTCTTCCTGCAGGCTTACCACTCCGGGGAGACTCTCGATGCTTACCGTCAACAGCAGTTGCAGGATAAGTTGCGTGAGTTGAGCCCACGCCGTCGTGGTGTTCAGACTGTCAGCAACGAAGTCGCTTCCTCAGGACCGATTGATGCTGTTGCTCAGCAGCGATCTGCCCAGTTCGATAAAGTTCGTACAGAGTGTCTGAACGCGATTTTCCGAGCTGAGAAGATTCGTGATAAGCAGCCAGAACAGGCTGTTGCCCTCCTCAATCAGGCATTGGAAACCATCAAGGCTTCTGACCTGAGCGAAGAACAGGCCGCTTCTCTGACCGCCTGGGTGAAGAGCTCACGCAGTTCAGTTGAAACTTACATTGCTCAGCACGCTCCAGTGATTGAACTGGAACGTAAGAATGCAGAAACCAAAGACCTGATCGAACGCGAAATTCAGACTCGTGTTCGGGTTGAACAGGAACTGGCCAACCTCGTCCAGAAGTACAACGAACTGTACGAACAGAAGCGGTTCTCGGAAGCAAGTGCGATCGCCAAGCAGGCTGCCGCTCTTGATGCGAACAACCCAGCTGTTGTGACGATGGATCTGAAAGCCAAAATCGCAATGCGGGATGCTTCTAACAAGAAGTTGATTTCCGACAAGGAAACCAGCTTCTGGGAGCAGCTGAACGCTGTTGAAATGGCTGCTATTAACCCAGTCGCCCGTGACGATCAGCCGCTTGCTTACCCAGAGAACTGGGAAGACCTGAAGAAGGCACGACAGAAACGTCCAGCAGACGCTCTTGAACACACCGAAGCAGAAATGCGTGTTCGTCGCAGCCTGGACCAGCCTGTCTCCCTGCACTTCAACAATGCCCCGCTCTCTGAAGTCTTGAAGTATGTTGCTGATACTCAGGGCATCAACGTGATGGTCGATGAAACCGGCCTGACCGAAGAAGCTGTGACATCCAGCACTCCAATCAGCATCAACGTTGACGGGATCAAACTGCGAAGTGCTCTGAATCTGATCCTTGATCCACTGAACCTGGGTTACACAATCCAGAACGAAGTGCTCAACGTGACCAGCCGGATGCGTAAGCATGGTGATCTGACAACTGTTGTGTATCAGGTTGCCGACCTTGTTGTGCCTGTCACTCCAACTGCTCCAGCGACCCAGTTTATGCCGGGAAGCGGATTCGGCGGTGACAATCCAATGAGTGTGGCTCCGAAAGGACTGCATGGAGTTGGTGCCAACGGCAACGGCTTCGCTCAGGTCGGAGCTTCACCACTGGGCGGTGCAAATCCAGCACTCGCCGGAATGGCAGGTTCCAAGCAGGCACTGTCTGGCCCAAGTGCAACAACTCACGGGTTTGAAGCACTGAACCAGCTGATCACGACGACTGTGTCTCCAGAGAGCTGGAGCGAAATGCACGGTTCCGGATCGATCAAGCAGCACGACAGCACCTTGAGCTTGGTCATTCGCCAGACTCAACAGGTTCACCAGGAAATCGCAGACCTGCTTGATCAGCTGCGACGTCTCCAGGACCTGCAGGTGACAATTGAAGTCCGCTTCATCACCGTCAGCGATCAGTTCTTCGAGCAGATCGGGATCGACTTCGACTTCAATATCAACGACACCGTTGGTGGTCCAAACGTCAACAACGACTTCTCACCAATTCGTCCATTCGGATCAGTCGACCCTGTCTTCGGGGGAACTGGTGGCGGTGGAAGTAGTGGTGCAGGAACCGGTGGTTCAACAGGTGGTAGCTCAGGTGGTTCAACTGCACTTGCTCCGTTCGGTGCTGGTCCTCGGTTGAACATGCAGGATCGTGACAACTGGCCATCACGTACTGTGGTGGGTCTGTTGAACGGAACTGATCAGTTTACTCCGAACCTCGACGTTCCATTCCGACAGGGATCGTTTGACCTCTCGGCTCCAACCTTCGGGGGATTTGATCCGAACGCAGGGATTAACTTCGGTCTGGCAATTCTGAGCGACATTGAAGCCTTCATGTTCGTGCGAGCAGCACAAGGGGACCGCCGGTCCAACGTGATGTTTGCTCCGAAAGTGACAATCTTCAACGGTCAGTTTGGTACAGTTCGAAGCGGTACATTGCGACCATTCGTCACATCGCTGCAACCTGTCGCGAGTGCCTTCCAGGTCGGTTACGTTCCTGAAATCACAACGATCCCTGAAGGAACAACCCTGATGGTGACCGCAGTGGTCTCTGCTGACCGACGCTATGTCCGATTGAGTGTTCTGCCGACCTTCTACAACGTGACTGACGTGTTTACCTTCTCCTATATCTCCGCAGGTGGAACCGGGAATACCGGTGGTGGCCTCGGCGGCGGTGGCGGCGGTGGTGGACTCGGTGGGGGCGGCGGCGGCGGTGGCCTCGGTGGAGGAACTGGCGGCGGCGGTGGCCTTGGCGGCGGTGGTAACAACAATAACAACAACAGCGGTGCTGTCGGATCTGTTACTGTTCAGTTGCCAGTCGTCGACGAAGTCTTCATCTCGACTGTGGTGAGTGTTCCAGACGGCGGTACCGTTCTCCTCGGGGGTGTGAAATCCCTCCGCGAAGGTCGTAACATGGCCGGGGTTCCAATTCTCAATAAGATTCCTTACATCAGCCGGTTGTTCAAGAACTCTGGTGTGGGTCGCGAAACTGAGAGCTTGATGATGATGGTAACTCCACGAATCATCATTCAGGAAGAACAGGAACAACTCCTCGGAATTCCACAGTAAGTTTTGACCGTGAATCACTAAGTGCCTGTCCTGTCTGGGCGGCGCAACTCAGGTCGAAGGCCGCCATGCCAATCCAGGTATGGCGGCCTTTTTTTATGCGCTGTCAGCCAATTCTTTGTGTCATGGTGTCAATGTGGCAGTGTTGCGACTGGGCGTTTATGTTGCTGGCGGTGTCATAATGGCACTGTTGATGTTTGAGAGATTGGAGTGGATTTTCTTAAAGCATTTTCTGTGAACAGTTTGTGTAGAATTGTTTGTTGAAATGGATTCGGCATGAACGTTGCATTCCTGATTTCGCCAAGAGACTGTTTGCCGTTCCAGAATTGAAAAGGTCTGTATTTCACCGCAGTTGGGTGTATACCCATGTGAAGCGGCAGATTTGATGAGATAGAAATTCATGGGGCGTCAGGAACAGGGCGTGATCATCAGGGCGAGGGGAAACTTCGAATCAGACCGCCTGAAACATCGGGAATCTGGTCAGCAGTGACTCGGGAAGAGCAGGAAGGGGAATCATCGATGGCATTTCGCATGGATAAACTGACAGCCAAAGCTCAAGAGGCTGTCCAGGCAGCTCACCAGATTGCACAGGAGCAAGGGCACCGGCAACTGGTTCCGTTGCATCTGCTGAAGGCGTTGCTGCAGGACTCAGACGGGATTCCCAGGGCGATTCTTGCGAAGATCGGAACCAATGTTCCGCAACTGACCAAGATTGTCGATTCGGAACTGACCAGACTCCCCTCCTCTTCAGGTTCAAATCTGGATGTTGCTGCATCACGGGAATTGATGCAGGTGTTTGAAGCGGCTCAGAAACTGGCAGATGAACTCAATGATCAATTTGTGTCGACAGAGCATCTCTTTGTCGCACTCACCAAAGTTGAAGATGCTGCGAAACGGATTCTGAAGCTGAGCGGAATTGAAGAGAAAGAGATTCTGGAGGCAACCAAAGCCGTTAGAGGTGGACATAAAGTGACAGACCAGCATCCCGAAGATAAATACCAGGCACTCGAAAAATACGGCAAAGACCTCGTAGAGCTTGCACGACAGGGGAAAATCGACCCTGTGATCGGACGGGATGCCGAGATCCGTCGCGTGGTTCAGGTGCTTGCTCGACGTCGCAAGAACAACCCAGTGCTGATCGGAGACCCCGGTGTCGGGAAGACTGCCATTGTTGAAGGTCTCGCGCACCGAATTGTGCTCGGGGACGTTCCTGCAGTGCTGAAAGACAAGCGAGTCATCGCTCTGGATATGGGAGCTTTGATCGCTGGCGCGAAATATCGCGGCGAGTTTGAAGATCGCTTGAAAGCGGTTCTCGGTGAAGTCGAACAGGCAGCTGGCAAGATCATTCTGTTCATTGATGAACTTCATACTCTCGTCGGTGCTGGTAAGACCGAGGGAGCGATGGACGCCAGTAACCTGCTCAAGCCTGCACTTGCTCGGGGCGATGTGCACTGTATCGGGGCGACGACCATCGATGAGTATCGCAAGTACATCGAAAAAGATGCCGCCCTGGAACGACGATTTCAACCGGTCAACGTCCGCGAGCCGTCGGTTGTCGACACAATTGCGATTCTGCGGGGGCTAAAAGAACGCTACGAAAAGCACCACGGAATCAAGATCCGCGACGCTGCATTGGAAGCCGCTGCAACGTTGTCAGACCGTTACATCACCGATCGATTCCTTCCAGACAAGGCGATTGACCTCGTCGATGAGGCGGCATCTCGGGTTTCGATGGAACTGCATTCGGTTCCGACCGAAATCGACGAGATTCAACGTCGGTTGACCCGGCTGGAAATCGCTGCCCGACAGCTGGCAGAGGAGAAAGAAGAGCACGCCGAGAAAGAACGCACGGAAATCGCCGAGGAGATGGAACAGCTGAAAAAGAAGCTGGCCGGCCTCAATGAGCAATGGGAAGCCGAGAAGCTCGGGTTGGGCGATGTGTCCGGAGTTCGTGAACGTCTTGAACAGTTAGAGCTGGAGTTTTCACAGCAGGAAGCCGTCGTCCGTGACAAACAGGCCAGCGGACGAATGGCTGACGAAGCAGACTATCAGAAGCTGTTCAAACTGGATCAGGAACGTAAGAAACTCCGCCAGCAGGTTGCTGCTCAGGAAGCGGAATCCGAACAGGTTGCCGACAAGGAACAGGATGGTCAGGTTCGATTGCTGCGAACGGACGTCGGTCCAGAAGAAATCGCTCAGGTGGTTTCCAGCTGGACAGGAGTGCCGGTCAGTCGCATGTTGAAGACGGAGCGCGAAAAGCTGTTGCAGATGGAGGACCTGATTCATCAGCGAATGATCAATCAGGAAGAAGCTGTTTCGGCAGTTGCGAATGCTGTTCGACGATCCCGGTCAGGACTACAGGACAAGAATCGCCCAATCGGCTCGTTCATCTTTCTGGGGCCAACCGGGGTCGGGAAGACTGAATTGTGTAAAGCGCTCGCAGAGTTCCTGTTCGATGACGAACGGAATATGGTCCGCATCGACATGAGCGAGTTCATGGAACAACACTCGGTCGCTCGTCTGATCGGAGCTCCTCCAGGATACGTTGGGTACGAAGAAGGAGGACGACTGACGGAAGCGGTTCGTCGTCAACCTTACTCGGTCATCTTGCTGGATGAGATTGAGAAGGCCCATCGGGATGTCTTCAATGTCCTGCTGCAAGTGCTCGATGACGGACGCCTGACAGATGGACAAGGACGAACGGTCGACTTCACGAATACCATTGTTGTGATGACGTCCAATATCGGTTCTCAATTGATTCTGGAGCTGGCGGAGGAAGGAGACGACGACAAAATTCAGAAGGTCTGTATGGACGCCCTGAAACGGGAGTTCCGACCAGAGTTTCTGAACAGAATTGACGAAGTCATTGTCTTCCATCCATTGGATCGACACGACATTCGCAAGATTGTCGAGCTGCAGATTTCGAAGCTGCAGAAGCAACTGCGAGAGCATCATTTCGAGCTTGAGGTAACGGATGACGCCCGAACATTGCTTGCCAATGAAGGGTATGATCCGGTTTACGGAGCACGACCATTGAAGAGAGTGATTCAGAATCGCCTGCAGAACTCTCTGGCGAATGCCATTCTGACCGGAGAATTTGAAGAAGGAGCGACGATTCATGTCGACGCTCAGGGAGGGGAACTCACCTTCGGGCAGGGAAATACTTAACTGTCTGGTTTAGAGTACCTTGCGAAATGATATCCACGCTTCCGCCACGCGGCGAGTTGCGTTTCATCAATCCAAACGGCCGCTGCGCGGGCACTCGGTAGAGCAAACTGCTCTAGTATTTCGCTCGTAATCTGAGATGTGAATGACCGCAGCCCATGTTGCTTTTCCGTACTCCATTGACGGTTGAAGCACATGGGCTGTTTTTTTACGCAGGCTTCGTCGCCAGATCGCAAGTGGGCGCATTCAACCTGACTATGAACATGACGTGATGGACGCGTCTGATTGCGTCTCATCAACTTCCGAAGGCCAAATGCCAGGTTGATCGATGGAATAATACTCTTCCATCAGTTTGTCCCAGTGGTCCTGGTTTTTAACCAGTCCCCACCTTGCTCGGAGTTCTGTTCCGGCGGGATGGAGTCTGGCGTAACGGAATGCGAATTTACGAAGGACCCCGATCGAGTTATTGGTACCTGTGTTTTGTTCAATCAGTGCACGGTGTTGTTCGATGACGGCACGCTGTTCGAGGGTGCTTGGAGCCGGACCAAGAGGCAAGCCAGCCCAAAGTCGATTCGCCTGAGTGAAAATCCAGGGGTTTCCAATCGCTCCACGAGCAATCGTCACTCCGTCGACACCTGTTTCCCGAATCATTGCAACGCATGACTCTGCGGTGAAAAGGTCGCCGCTGCCAAGAATGATTTTGGAGCCAACGTGTGCTTTCACCTGCTTCAGAAATGACCAGTCGCTTGGCCCCCGATATTTCTGCTCAACTGTTCTGCCATGCACAGTGATCGCGCTGACACCGAGAGCAAACGCACCGTCCAGAATTTGAAAGAAGCGATCACGGCTTTGCTGGGTATCATCAATTCCGCGACGCATCTTCAGTGTGACAGGGATCTCGGCGGGGACGACATCACGGACGCGCCGAACAATTTCAAGGGCGACATCAGGCTGACTGAGATGATAGCCACCGCGACAGCCCCCCATCGCCGTTTTAACCGGGCAACCGAAGTTGATGTCGATGACGTCGAACCCGGATTGAACGAGTCTCTGTGCTGCTGGCCCGAACGTGACCGGATCGGCGCCCATCAGTTGAGCCCCGACAGGGTGGTCCTGTTCTTCGACCCGCAGGTAGTGACTGGTCTTTCCGGTGCCGCGCACTTCGTTCACAAAGCGGTCCAGCATGACCTCGGCAATGGTGTATGACGCTCCGAAAGTCCGGGCGAGGCTGCGCATCGCCCAGTCGCTGTAGCCACTCAACGCCGCCTGAACGAAGGGGCCTGATAACGTCACGTTCCCGATTTTCACCGAATCACCACTTATATCAATCTGTCCGGAGAGGCTTACCTGAGACCGGACTTCTCCAGAGTTGTTACTTCGATATGAAGCGGTTCAGAAGAGGCGATTCAATCCGTTCAATGCTGCAACGCGATAGGCTTCGGCCATTGTTGGATAATTGAACGTCGAATTCACGAAGTACCGCAGTGTGTTGTGCTCACCTGGCTGCGACATAATCGCCTGACCAATGTGAATAATTTCCGAAGCATTCGCCCCGAAACAGTGAATTCCCAGAAGCTGAAGCGTTTCGCGATGGAACAGAATCTTGAGCATCCCTGTGGTCTGCCCGGTGATCTGTGCACGTGCGAGACTCTTGAACATCGAGTGCCCAACTTCGTACGGCACGCCTTCCGCGGTCAACTGGCGTTCTGTCTTGCCGAGTGAGCTGATCTCTGGCGAAGTATAAATGCCAGTCGGAATGTCGCTGACCAGTGCCCGATCGCAACTGCCACTGATAACGTGGTGAGCGGCGTATCGCCCTTGCACGTATGCCGCACTCGCAAGAGATGGAATCCCGACGACGTCTCCCACTGCATAAATGTGCGGGATATTTGTCTGGAAATGTTCATTTGTCGAAATGTAGCCGCGTTTGTCGACTTGAATGTTGAGCGACTCAAGTCCCATGTTCTCAGTGTTCCCGGTGCGGCCTGCCGCCCAGAACAGCACATCGGTTTTGATTTGCTTACCGGATTTCAGGTGAAGAATGACGCCATCGTCTTCCGGTTGCACACGAGAGTATTGTTCGTTGTGACGAATCAGGCAGCCACGTTCGCGAAGGTGATAGCTGAGTGCGTCGATGATTTCGTCATCAAGGAACTCCAGCAGCTTATCGCGAGTGTTAATCAGATTCACTTTGGTCCCAAGGTTGCGAAACATGGACGCATATTCGCAACCAATCACCCCTGCCCCATAAATGGTGATCGACTTAGGAGTGTGATTCAGGCTGAGAATCGTGTCGCTGTCGCAGATCAACGGGTGTGTAAAATCGATGTCATCAGGTCGGTATGGACGCGACCCGGAAGCAATGATGAAGGCCGAAGCATGCAGTCGGCGTTTGCCTCCGTATTCGTCGCGGACCTCGACCGTGTTTGAATCGATGAATACGGCTTCTCCAAACATGACAGGGACATCATTGCGCTCATAGAAGCTGTTGCGCATGTCGACCTGTTTTTCGATCACCGACGAAGCACTGCGACGCAATGCCGGAAAATCTGGAATCGTGTTCAGACCAGATTCCCGAAACATCTTGTTGTTGAAAAACTGCGTCGCCTGAAAGATGGCAAATCGCAGCGCTTTACTCGGGATTGTCCCCCAGTGAGTGCATCCCCCTCCCAACTGGTGATAGCGTTCAACAACCGCAACGGACCGCCCCAGTTTGGTGGCCTGCATCGCAGCCCCTTCTCCGCCAGGGCCTGTTCCGATGACGACGACATCAAATGTTTTTTCGGTCATTGCTTCTGCGTATTGATGGAGTTTGATGCGATGCGGCGAGCGGTTTACCCAATCTGATGGGATGCTGATCCCTTCGCAAGTAAACAGGCAGGATTTTTTCCCGGAGCCCCATGCGCTTGTCTGAATGGACTCGTTTGAAAATGGAGTTGGCGTTTGCCGACTCATTCCGGGTGACGTCCAATGGGGGCGAATTGTCCTGTCAATCGCTCCACCGCATCATTTGGGGAAAGATTGAACAGAGCTTTGCCCCCTGTTCCCCAGCGTCCTTTTTGGTAATGGAAGACTGCTGATGCGTTGCGTATCTGGCTGACCGCTTCGACATCTTCCATCTCGCCACCGGGAATCGCCGTGAATGAGATTTCGACTCCGACAAACGCGGTCAGTAGTCCCGTCTGCAAATCACGAGCGAACGCAGTATCCTCCTTCCAGTCTGTTCGCGTCCACATCAATCCTCGTGGTTTTCCGCTGGCGCTCGCGAGTTGAAAAAACAACGCCTGTAGTTCAGGTCGATCTTCATTGAACTGACGTTCAGCACGGACCCATTCCGGTTCCGCTGATTTGGAACGGCGACGCCAAAACAAGTCAGGTTCCTCCAGTGAGACTACTTGAGAACGGTTCGGCCATGGAGTTATGACCGCGCAGCAGCCTTTTCAATCGGAGAAAGACTGAAACTGATGTGCCAGAAACAGCGCCCAATTTCTGGAATTGCTTTATGGGACCAAAAAACTATGTCCATCCGGGCGGACAGTCAGGACCGGGCACATTGATTTTCGTACGATTTTCTCGGCGACGCTGCCCATGAATGCATGTGCAATTCCTGTTCGCCCGTGAGTCGTCACCACAATCAGATCGAATTGCTCTTCGGAGGCGACTCTGGTGATTTCCAGAAACGGGATGCCAACGACAACCTGGTGCTTGATCGTGATTCCTTCGGTCCATTGTGAAGGAGCAAAGTTCGCGAGCCCTTTTTCTGCGGCTTGTTGCAGATCACCAATTAAGTCCACAGGCGATGGCAACATAATCCCTGGGTCGGCCACGAGAGGGTAAATGTCTTCGACCACGTGTACCAGGGTCAGTTCTGCATTGAATGACCGTGCCAGTTCACATCCATAACGGACAGCATGACGGCTGAACTCACTGAAATCTGTAGGAACGAGGATTTTTGCCAAGCGAATCATGGTGTGCCTCATTTTTTCGTTCAGTCAACATTACGACGATATCCCTTTATAATACGTCACTTCGATGAATTCACGATGAAAGAGGCCGAAAGTCTGCAAAGACACAATTGAGACAGAAATTCGAGCTTTTAAGACATGAAACGCAGGACGAATCGAAACTCAAACCGTAAACGTCTCCCACAGGGAATCACGGATTCAGAGTGGGATTCGTTTTCTGTTGACGAGGTGACGACAGAAGAGGAGTTGTATGAACCAGTCCGATCGAATCACTTTTGCATCTGGAAGCTGAATTCCGGCACAGGGACAGTTTTTATCGATGCTGCCCAGTTTCGATTTGCTCCTGATCAGCTGCTGTTTGTTGTCCCGTATCAGTATGTTCGCTTTGCTTTGGAAGGCCCGTTTCAGGCTCATATCTTGCGGTTTCATGCGAACTTCTTGTGTGTGGAGACGTTTCATCAGGAAACCGGATGTAGTGGGCCACTGTTTAATGATCCTTATGGCCGACCGCTGGTCCAACTAGATGACGTTTCCTTGCCGGTTGCGACTTCGATTTTCACGGAACTTGTGCGGGAACAACAGGCACAGTTGCTGGGGGCCCAAGAGGCTCAGCTTGCGTACACACGATTGCTGATGATTCATGCCGCGCGCTGGAAAGGGGTTGATTCCGCTGAAGGAGGATCTAATGCGTTTCGCCATCCTGTGATCGAGTCGTTAAAAGACTTGATCGAGCGGCACTATTGCAAGATTCATTCGCCTGCGACCTACGCTGAGATGTTGCATATGACTCCGCAATCACTTGGGCGTTGCGTTCGCGAACAATTGGGCAAGACTCTGACTGATCTGATTCAGCAACGCGTGTTAACTCATGCGAAGTGGGAACTTTTGCATACACTGCGCACTGTGAAAGAAATTGCGGCGGAAGTTGGATATCAAGACGAACTGTATTTCAGCCGTCTTTTCAAGAAAGGGACCGGAGTCTCCCCGAAATATTTCCGGGAGTACGAAACCAGAATTCGTGGAGGCAGCAATTTGTCCATGGTTTCGTCACAGACATCCATTCCTGAGTGACTCTTTTTCCTGAATGATAGACGGACCGAAGCATCTCTTCGCCGTGCATTTGAATCTGCGTTCGCCCCCGGATTTTCGGTGGTTTGAATGCCGAAACGGATAGGTTGCGATCGGGTTTTGTCTTTCCCGTCTGGTCTTGCGTTCGCACTCAGTATGGCGGCCTGTCTGGTCATATCTGTGGCAGGCGACTCGCTGACAGCCGATGGGGAGCGGAAACTTCATTCAGGAGCCACGACATGAATCTGACAACTCTTCTCCAATGGGCCGCTCGAATGGATCGAGTGGGCATGACCGTTACCAGACTTGGTCTGATTATTGTTCTGGTCTGGATCGGGGGATTGAAGGCATTTAAATACGAAGCCGACGGCATCATCCCGTTTGTCGCAAACAGTCCATTCATGAGTTTTTTGACTCATGATCCAGGGAACTATAAAGCTCACATGAACCCGGAAGGAAAGCTGGTTCCGGAGAATCGTGAGTGGCATGAAAAGAATGGCACTTACATCTTTTCTTATGGTCTCGGCAGCATCATTGTGCTTTATGGTTTGCTGCTGTGTCTGCATCCTTGGTATCCATCGCTGGCTGCTCTGGGAAGTTTTCTTGTCGTGATCATGTCCTTTGTGACGTTGTCATTTCTGATTACGACACCTGAGTGTTGGGTTCCCGATCTTGGCGACAGTGAGCATGGATTTCCTTACCTCAGCGGGCGAGGCCGTCTGGTGGTGAAAGATTGTATTATGATGGGGGCCGCGCTGGTCACGATGGCAGATTCCGCCAAGCTCGCTTTGAGCCGAGCAAATCAGAAGGCGGCGACGCCTACAGCGTAGAGAGTCCTGTCGTCGCCACGCTGCACTTCTTGCTTGAAATCAGAGCATGACGACCAAGACGCCGGTGAAATCGCATTAGCCTGCTGCACCTGCCTGTTCGTCAGGGAAACTCTGGCGAAATACTCTGGAAATCTGTCATATGGCAGGTAAAACCAATGACAGACTTCAGCGTTCAGATCGGAAACGGCTTTGAGAGAGTAACTCGAACCTTGTGAACAGCCTTAGCAATCTCTATGTGAGCAATCATCGTGATCAAGGTTGTTGAGTGCGTTTCCTCGTCTGGCGTTGGAAGAGTTTGGGCAATGCATTTGATTTCAACACTGCTGCTCACGCGAATCTGAAGTTCACAATCAGAGTCGTCAGCAGAGGAGCCATTCGATGGTGCGATGGGAGTCCGGGCGGCGGAGCGAGAACGTTGAAGATCGACGACGAATGAGTCCCGGAAGAGCGGTTGCCGGGGGTGGTGGCTCGATTCTGGTGTTGATTCTGGTCTTCTTCCTGACTGGGGGCGATCTGGGGCAGGTCTTGCGATTCTTCCTGGCAAATCAGGGAGGAGCAATTCGCCAGCAACAAGCCCCTGTCGAACCGAATCCGGAAGAGGACCGCTCTGCGGAGTTTGCCTCTGTAATCCTCGCGGATACAGAGGATGTCTGGACAAAACTGTTCGCTGAGATGGGCCAACGCTATCGCCCGACTCCAATGGTTCTCTATCGCAATCAGGTTCGGTCTGGATGTGGTGCTGCAAGTTCGTCTGCTGGACCGTTCTATTGTCCTGCAGATCAGAAGGTCTATCTCGATCTTTCTTTTTATGAAGAATTGGATCGCAAGTTCGGGGCGCCTGGTGATTTTGCACAGGCGTATGTCATTGCTCATGAAGTTGGTCACCATGTGCAGAATCTTCTCGGAATCATGGATCGACGGCAGGAGATGTTGCAGCACATGAGCGAGAACGAATTCTCCGTTCGGCTTGAGTTGCAGGCAGACTTTCTGGCAGGCGTCTGGGCTCACCATGCTCAGAAGCAGAGACAGATTCTGGAACCGGGTGATATCGAAGAGGGGTTGAGAGCGGCTGCCGCAATTGGCGACGATGCCTTGCAGAAGAAGGCTCAAGGATATGTTGTGAAAGAGTCGTTCACACACGGATCGTCGGCACAACGGTCAAAATGGTTCCGGAAGGGGCTGGAGACAGGGGATATTCGACAGGGAGACACGTTCAGCGCGAAAGATCTGTAGCTCTTTGTTGTCCCCTGCGACGGCTCTGATGTATCAGCGTCATTCAGAGTGAAATTCGAAGAAACGAACAGGTCTTCTGGTCTTCCAGGGGGCCTGTCTCGCATTCTGCCGGCGCGTTTGTCTCATTTCATCCATCGAATGTGCAGCAGGCGTGTGCTTGTGCCCTTTAATCTCATAGAGAATTCTCGATGGGAGGAGGCAGGCGGATCACAAGTCTCAGTATTCGAATGGGTTCAGTTATCGCAGCGATGCGAAATATTCACGTAAGAAATAGTGCCGATTTCGCCGAAACTTGACCGAAATCCGAATTCCGCGATCGGTTCTGTCATAATTCGTCTTGTTGGAAATTCCGGCTTTCGATATTCCTCCTCTCCACTCGTCGGCAGGTGTGGTGCAAACCCCTCACCTGACAGGTTCTAGAGCTGTGTTTACAGGCGTTTACGCCTGTGTTCAGCACAGTCTTTTCCCTGTCAAATCAGGGATCAACACCGAATCTCTGCCCTCGAAACAAAGTACGAGATAGAAGGTTGATGATTCGCGAGCAGGAGATCGCGTAATCAATATGGTTGTCCCTGAATGAAGCATCGGCATTGGATGTCATTGTTTCTGTAGAGGCGACCAGATCAGACGAGGCCTCACCGGCTGTTTACCGTCGATTGCATTTCAAAGTTCCCCTCATTCACCACTTCGCATGGATGCGATTGCAGTTTTTCTCAGATGACCCGGTATGGTGATCGAGAATGCTGTAATGGACATGGACCGAAAGCAGAGTCGATGCAAAGTGTCGGAAAAGACACTCGTCGAGTGCGCCACCCGCGATCGGGGGTCTGGACTGCTGTATTCAGCAGTTCGGCTGCCATCTGTGGTTTGTGGTGGACCGCACCGGTCCTCGCTCAAAGGCCATTCCCTGGGAGCGAAGCGGATGCTGCGCCGATCGTAAAGAGCACAAGTGAACCTTGGGCTGCAACGCCATCAACTTCTCCGACAACTTCAACAACTCCCTCTGCCGCCGTTCAGCCTGCTATTCAACCTGCGGCTTGGTCAGAGTCAATGCCTGTAATTCGCCCGGCCACACGTCAGCCGGTTGAGACCGCTCATTTCGAAGAGCCTGCAGTCAAGACGTTACCTGCCTCTGCACCAGCTTCAGAAACATCATCCGTCACGCCGGCGTCATTCACAAATTCTCTCAGCGGAATTAAGCCCGGCAGTCTCGATGTTCAGCAAACGAATTTCTCTGCAGAGAAATTGCTGGAATCGCCGTTGGTCGACGTGCTGGTCGAAGGCAATGACACGATACGCACAGATGCGATCTTCAAGCACATTCAATGCCGTCCGGGACGCCAGGCGAATCCCCGAATGGTTCAGCAGGATGTGACTCAGCTGTTGAACACCCGATGGTTCTATTCGGTTCAGCCGCTCTATCGAAATACAGATGAAGGCCCGATTCTGGTCTTCAAAGTCGTTGAAAAACCGATTCTGAAGAGTGTCACGTTCCGCGGGAACAAGAAAATCAAAGCCGCTGAACTGGAAGCACATACTGGCCTTCGCGCCGGTCATGCCTTCGACGTTTCGGCCAACCGTGAATCGGTCTATCGAATTAAGCAGCTCTATCTGGAAAAGCACTACCGCTTCGCAGAAGTGACCCTGACCAAAGGGGGCGCCTCGGAAGATCGTGAAGTCATTTTCGATATTGTTGAAGGTCCGAAAACAAAGATTGGAACCATCGAGTTTCAGGGGAATCGTGCATTCAGCTCGGCGATCCTGAAAACAAAGGTGACGTCCAAGACGCTGAAACTCTGGATCATTCAAGGCGATTACGATCCGGAAATCGTCCGCAACGATGTCCTGACCCTGAAACAGTATTACATGGGGTTGGGGTACTTTGACGTTGATGTTCAGTCAAACGAAGCGCTCAATGAAGATCGCAGCCGTGTTACGGTGACGTTCACAATCAATGAAGGACGCCGATACAAGGTTGAAGGCATTGAGGTGATGGGCAATGACGTTGTCTCACGGGACAAACTTCTGACGAACCTGAAATTGAATCGGGGAGACTACTTCAATGAGCGATATCTCAAAGAAGACGTCAACTCGATGACGAAGCTGTACGACGAGCAAGGTCGTCTGTTCGCGAAAGTCATTCCAACTCCGCGATTCCGCGAAGGGGATGAGCCTGTTGTCGACCTCGTCTATAACATCGACGAAGATGTTCCTCGCTACATCGGTTCGATCAACATTCGAATCCGTGGCGACTATACCCACTCTCAGGAAGAAGTTGTTCGTCAACAGGTCAACCGGTTCCTGAAGCCTGGACATCTCGCGAAGAGTGCTGACTTACGGATGGCACAGGCCCGAGTTAACGGCAGTGGAATCTGGGATCGGGAAGAAGCTCCAGTCTTCGATATCAAACCGGTTTCGGGGATTGATTACTGGCCACAGGTCGCTGCACGCGGACAGAATGCGTCCCGTGATGAATTGCAACAAACGTCAATTTCCTGGGAAAAGGATGACTTCTGGAGTGAAGTGACTCCAGACTTCACAGTGGACGACAGACCGGCTCCGGTCGAGATTCCAATTGAGGAGTTCGTGGAGTCCGGCAGAGCAAAAGTCTCTGCGGTTCCAGCTTCTGTGATTCCAGCAACCGGAACTGCATCGACCCGCGTTTCGGAAGCACTTCCATCAATTCCGCGACGTGCAGTGCGTGCGACAACCGCACCTGAGACTCGTGCCGCTGAAAAAGCTGGCATCTGGCGCAGCGAATCTTCAGAACGCGATGAGTCTGCGATCGATTCCACCATGGGATCAGTCATTGGTTCGTCGTTCGACGTTTCGGCTCGATCTGAGCGAAGCGAAGCACACACGGTCGCTGCTGATCTTCCTCCGGTGGTTGCTGATCCTGAAATTGTTTTCCGTGGGCAATCCGAGGTGATGCCTCAGGAATTTTATCGCTCACAAAGCATGTCTCCAGATGGCTTGCAGGTTCCACAAGACTACATGCAAGGCGTCTCGCCACAGGGAGACCCGTTTGGCGATGCTCTGAGTTCACAGCCTCCCGGTTTCGTTGATGTGAATATTGACGTGACCGAAGGACGTACCGGCCGACTGATGTTCGGTGTCGGGGTGAACAGCGATGCAGGGGTCGTCGGATCTCTGGTGTTGCAGGAAGATAACTTTGACCTTTTGCGTCCACCGACAAGTTGGGCCGACATTATCAATGGAACGGCATGGCGTGGTGCCGGGCAGAGTTTCCGAATGGAAGCGGTTCCCGGAAGCGAAGTCAGCCGGTACATGGTCAGCTGGAATGATCCGTACTTCCTGAGAAGCGATTTCAGTTTTGGAGTGAGCGGGTTCTATTACAACCGCTACTTTGAAGCCTGGCGGGAAGACCGTCTGGGGGGACGTATCAATGCCGGTTATGTCCTGAATCGATTCTGGTCACTGGGATCTGCCATTCGACTCGAAGACGTCAAAATCAAAAATGTTCCAGTCGGGGCGCCTGCCTCACTGACAAGTGTTGAAGGGGATAACTTCCTTTCAACAGCGTCTGTCTCGCTGATGTACGATGGTCGTGACAATGCGTTCATGCCAAGTCGCGGGACTTATGGAAACATCTCCTATGAACAGGGATTCGGTGAGTTCAACTATCCGCGATTCGATCTCTCCGGAAGCCAGTATTTCACTCTGTATGAGCGTCCGGACGGGTTCGGGAAGCACATTCTTGCCTTCAATGGTCAGTTAGGTTTCACTGGCGACAACACTCCAATCTTCGAGAAGTACTACGCAGGGGGCTATTCCTCCTTCCGCGGGTTCTACTTCCGAGGTGTGTCTCCGGTGGACAGCGGTGTTCGGGTCGGGGGTGATTTTATGGCCCTCGGTTCGGTCGAATACATGGTTCCGCTGACTGCCAGCGATAACGTTCGTGCAGTGGTTTTCTCTGACTTCGGTACTGTTCAGGAAAACGTTTCGTTCAGCCAATTCCGAGCTTCGGCCGGTTTCGGTTTCCGTGTCACCTTGCCTGCGATGGGCCCTGCTCCGCTGGCCTTCGACTTTGCATGGCCAATCACTCGTGAGCCGACAGACCGCCTGCGTGTCTTCAGCTTCTACGTCGGATTCACTCGATAAAACAACAGGAGACCGTGTTTTGTGAACACGATCTCCTGTTGATTTATCCGCAGAAACTGAGCGATTCGACCGGTGCCGCAGTCCGATTTATTCGGGATACGGCTCGCTGTCGATCGTGACCTTCTTCCCCAGAGAAATATTGAACGCGGCAATGCGGTCTCTCACTTTGCCGCGTGTAATGCCCAGTATTTCGGAAGTCTTTGTCTGATTTCCACCGGTCACCTGTAACACTCTGGTGAAGAGGTAGCGTTCCATCGCCTCCACCGCTTCCGAGTACAGATTCACTGTGCCGTCAGCGAGACGCGACTCGATGTAATCCTGTAGGTTCAGGGCAGGTGCTCCACTCTCTTTGTTTTGTGAGCGAGCGGAAGCGGGGGCAAAATCGACGGTGGAAGTTGGTTGTCTTTCAACGACTGAATGGGATGTCACTCCCCCTTCAAGTATGGTCCGAGGCAGGAAGTCTGGGACAATGACCGGCCCCGTCGCCTTGAGGACTGCTTGCCTGACAATGCTCTGCAATTCACGAATGTTGCCTGGCCATTGGTATTCCAACAGGATCTCGATCGCTTCCTGCGAGATTCCTTCGATTTCTGGCTTGTTCAGTTCTTTCCGGATGCGTGTCAGGAAGTATTGCAACAGGAGTGGAATATCTTCCGTTCGTTCACGAAGTGGCGGTAGAAAAATCGTGATGACGTTCAGGCGATAGAACAGGTCACTGCGGAAAGTCCCCTCCTCGACCATCTCCTCCAATGGACGGTTTGTTGCGGCGATCAGTCGCACATCCGTTTCGATCGTGGTGTTTCCGCCGACTCGTTCGAATCGCTGCTCCTGCAGGAGACGCAGCACTTTCCCCTGAACAAGTGGTGACATGTCACCGACTTCATCCAGAAACAGTGTGCCTCCGTTGCACTGTTCAAACTTCCCGATGCGAAGCCGTTCTGCTCCTGTGAATGAGCCTTTCTCGTGCCCGAACAGTTCGGACTCCAGCAGTGTGTCCGGCAAGGCAGCACAGTTGACCGCCATGAACGGTCGGTTTTCGCGATTGCTGAAGTGGTAGAGCGCTCTGGCAACGAGTTCTTTTCCGGTTCCACTCTCTCCGCGAATCAGAACCGTGACATTTTGCTTGGAGACGCGGCCGATCTCTTTGAACACTTCGAGCATGTTCGAGCTGCGGCCAATAAACAGATCTCTGTTGGAAGAATGCGATTTCTCGTCTTCCTGTACGGCGACCGCAACCGGAACACTCATTAACCGGCGGGTTTCGAGTGCTTTTGTGACCAGATTATTGAGTTTGGCGAGATGGAGTGGCTTGGCCAGATAATCATATGCTCCCATCTCCATCGCTTTGATGGCCGTCTCGCTTCCAGCATCCGCCGTAATAAAGATCACCGGCAGGCGGCGGTCGAGATCATGGATGCGTGTAAAAAGCTCGAGCCCAGACATGCGGGGCATCATGATATCGAGCAGGACGATATCCGGTTGATGAGATGAGACGAACTTTAGCCCTTCGTCTGCAGTCGATGCCGAGAGCACTTCCAGGTCCAGCAGTTCCAGTGAACGCTGAATCATGTGCAGGACAGTGCGGTCATCATCGATGATCAACACTCGGCGCTTTTGTGACGGCGTTGAATACATCGATCGGTCCTCTTAAGAAAGGGGAACACTCAGTCGCTTGTAGTCAGATCCTGTTGTTCCCGACTTTTGAAACAGGACTAATTCACTTTGGTTGCAACATTCAGCCGAACTGAATCACCTTCAGCTGTGGCTCGAAGGTGATTCAGTTTGCGGTCATCATCGGAGCTGTATCAGGCTTTCTTTGCTGCCGAATAGAGTTCAGCAACATATGGCCAATTGATGATCGAGAAGAATGCTTTGATGTATTCCGGGCGACGATTCTGATACTTCAGATAGTAGGCATGTTCCCAGACGTCCAGACCCAGAAGCGGAGTCGAACCGGTCATCAACGGGCTGTCCTGATTGGCTGTGCTCTCAATCGCGAGCTTGCCATCTTTGTCCAGGATCAACCACGCCCAGCCACTCCCGAATCGGGTTGAGGCGGCTGTTGAGAACTTCTCCTGAAACTTATCGAACCCTTCGAAGGTGGTCTCAATGGCCTTCTTGAGATCGCCGGAAGGAGCTGGAGCCCCCTTCTTCAGAGTCTTCCAGAACAGGCTGTGATTGGCGTGTCCACCACCGTTGTTACGAACAGCGGTGCGAATGGTTTCCGGAACAGCGTCGAGATTCGAGATCAGCTTCTCAACGGATTGCTTGCCGAGATCTGTTCCTGCAATTGCCTTGTTCAGATTGTTAACGTACGCCTGGTGGTGCTTGCCGTGGTGAATCTCCATCGTCTGGGCGTCGATGTATGGCTCAAGAGCGTCGAAAGCGTATGGCAAGGCTGGAAGCTTGTATTCACTTCCTTCGGCGGCCTGTGCGATCGAGGAGCTTCCGACTCCTCCTGCCACGATTCCAGAGGCCAGGGTCCCAATTGCAGCGACTTTCAGAAAATCCCGGCGATTGACATTCTCGTCTGAGTGATGACCGTTTGGCAACATCCAGATTTCTCCTCTAGGAAAATTGGTCAGTAGGCAGAGCGACACAACAACTGATTGTAAATCAGTATGGCTGCTTCGTGTAGATACTCAACAGTGACATAGACAAAAGCAGCCGGAACCTCGTGATCCGAGGGCCGGCTGCCTGTTTAATCAAAAACGCATGAAACTATCGCAGGGTCCCTTTTAAAAGGAGGAGAAGAAGAGGTTTGGCAGATGAAACATTGGCTTTGAACAAGTTTCGTTGGCATCCTCTTGCCTCCGGAATCGGGGAACCCCTGGTTTATGAGGCGTTATTCTGGGAGTGGCTGATCTTTAGTTTCTGGAAGGAATGGAAGGACCAGCAGCCCAAGTAAGAAGACGCTGGCCATTGTTGCTCCGGCGTATCGCAATGGTTCGGCTGTGTGAGCAAAGCCACTCTCCAACTGTGCTTTCACAAGTGGTCCCCCTGCTGCAACAAAGCGTCCGACGTTGTAGCAGAAGCTTGTTCCTGTTGATCGCAGCCGAGTCGGGAACAGTTCAGGGAAGTAAATCGCATAGCCTGCGAACAGTGACAGCTGACAGAAGCCCATGATCGGAACCATGATCCAGATCTGCCAGAAGTGTTCCAGGCTCAAGAAGACAGTTACAGTCGTGATAAATGCTGCAGTGAGTGCCAGCGCGAATGTCGGCTTACGACCTATCTTCTGTGACAATGCACCGAAGCCGAACATCCCGAGGAACGCCCCGATGTTAATGGCGATCGAAGCATAACTGCCCCAGCGAGACAGCCGCCCGTTAATCTGGCCGCTGAGAGATTCTTCTGTTGCTTTGATCTCAGGTGTGAAGTCTTTGGCAAGTTCCGGTTTGTCGATTGCAGCAACAAGCGTTTCGAGTTCTGCAATCCGAGCGGAATTGTTCTCGGCTTTGGCGAGTTGCATCTGCTCGGTGTAAACCTGTTTCGACATGGCTTTACGCTGCACGAAACGGATCAAGTCTGGAGTGAAGAATCCGACAGACCAGAGACCGATGACGCCAGAACATGCCAAAACGAGACCAAGCAAAGCATGCTTACGCAGTTTGGGCTCGCTGAAGAGATCGCGGTAAGAGCCGAGCTGTTTCTTTTGGGTATTGTCTTTCTGCGCTTTTTGCCAGCTTTCTGGCTCTTTCAGATTGCGACGAATGACCAGCGCGAGCAGTGCTGGCAGTGCTCCGATCAGGAACATGATACGCCATGGGCTTTCGATCATTCCTTGTTCTTCGGCAAGCCCGAGACCCAGGTTAATGAATGCAGCACTGACGTTTCCGATTGCTGAAAGTGCTTGTAGTAATCCCAATGTATAGGGGCGAGCGCGATTCGGCATCACTTCCGCGACGAGTGAAACTCCGACCGCAAACTCTCCTCCGACACCGAGCCCTGTCAGGAACCTGTAAAACGCAAAGTCCCAGAAGCCGACTGAAAATGAACTGAGTCCCGTAAAAAGGGAATACATCAGGATCGTGACGACCATTGTTTTGGCACGTCCCCAACGGTCTCCGAGCATCCCAAAAAACAGACCGCCTGTTGCCCAGCCAAGAATGAAGATGGAGGTGGCATAATCGCCATAGGCGCGGCGAGCGAGATTCACTTCCGCTGTGGTAGCATACGCTTCTGCCGGGATCAGGTCAGCCATTGCTGCTGGTCTGGCAAGAATGAACAACTGTTGATCGAGACAGTCGAACAACCATCCAAGGGCCGCGACAATAAGCACGAACCAGTGATACCTCGTCATTTCTCTGTACCAAGGTGTCTTGGAATCAGAGGGTTCGGACGGCCCGGTGGGGCCATGGTCGATATGCACTGAATTTGTCTCCTGTCACTAAGAGCAGATGGATGAAACTGAGCCGAATGCCACTCGAACGCGAGGAGGTTACGTTATGGCTGGAATCATATAGTGATGGCTCATTTCTCGCGGGATTATCAACGTCAGGCAGAATCTCTACACACGAAGAAGTGCCAATATGTCGCCTTGAGCACCCAAAACGCAAGTCTGTCACCGTGCTCTGATGAAAACGGTGCCATTCTCCAGTGAAATTGAGAATGTGTGACCGGTTTGTTCGATTAGTGAACAGAATCCGAATTTAAAAAATCAGCAGGCAATTCCAGCACATCACCCGTCTTGCCGAGTCGATGACTCACAGAATGATCATGGCGTCGCCATAGCTGAAGAATCGATACCGTTCGCGAATTGCTTCTTCGTAAGCTCGGAGCATCAGTTCCCGGCCAGCAAATGTGGAGACGAGAACCAGCAGAGTCGACTTCGGAAGGTGGAAGTTCGTGATCAGTGCGTCGATTACCTGAAACTGAAATGGCGGGCGAATAAAGAGATCTGTTTCTCCCTGCCATGGGCGCAATCGCCCCTGTTGACAGATGGACTCCAGTGGCCGAACAGAGGTCGTGCCCACTGCGATGACTCGCCCGTTGCGTTGTTTGGTGGACTCAATCTTTCTGACCGTTTCCTCTGGAACATCACACCATTCAGAGTGCATTTTGTGGTCATCAAGACGCTCAACACTCACCGGGCGAAAAGTCCCCAGCCCGACGTGCAGAGTGACGGTTGCCGTCTCCACCTGACGTTGTCGGCAGGCTTCAAAGACTTCAGGTGTGAAGTGAAGACCAGCTGTTGGAGCAGCCACTGCACCGGGTTTCTCGGCATAGGTCGTCTGATAGCGTTCCCGATCGCTCATTTCTGCGGATCGGTGCATATAGTGCGGCAGGGGCAACGTTCCGAACCGGTCGAGAAGTGTGAGAGCTGGTTCAGTGGATTCCGGTGTTGCGATCCATGTTCCGTCTTCATTCTTTGTTTGAAGAGTCAGGTCGAGAGTCGCGTCAGGAGTTGCTGATGCCGCGTCGGCGGGAGTGAGCGTTAGACGTTCGCCTGGCTGCAATCGTCCTCTCGTTTGACCAATCAGACGCCATTCGTTGGCAGATTCGAGCCGGAGAAAGAGCCCTTCCCACTTCCCTCCGGTGCTTGTGCGGATTCCGATGAGTCGGGCGGGAACCACTCGAGTGTTATTCAACACAAGGAGGTCACCGGCGTTCAGGTAAGTTGGAAGCTGATTGAAGCTGGTGTGCTCAATCGTCCCCTGCTCCCGATTGATGATCATGAGCCGGGATGCATCTCTTTTCTCTGCAGGGGTTTGGGCAATGAGTTCTTCTGGGAGCACATAGTCGTAAGCTCCGATCTGACTCAGAAAATTCGTGTCCACAGTCATTTGTTCCGAGAAAATGTCCCGATTTCCGGCGGATTCCATGGGAAAGAACCAGTCCGGTTTCAGTCGTGTGCTGCCCTGTTGAGTCGTTGTGCAGGTGCGGGGGAGGCAGTTTGATCGCTTGTTGAGGAAGCGGAATCGGCAGAAATTGCTCCCTCGGGTGCTCAACGGCCTTCAAAGACTGACTTCCATCGACCTGATTTGCAACAGCTCGCTAAAAGATCGGACGCACCCACTTCAGGACACCTTCCGGGCGGGCTTATCCCGAGAGAAATTCTTAAGTTCCAGTGCTGCGGAAGTTATGACTTTGCGGAGATCCGCGTAGCAGAAATGGGTAAACCGACGGTGAAACGGAAAATCATTGTCAGTGTGGTACTTTGGTGCTCTCTGATATTCAGTATGAACCTCGCGAGAGCTCAGGGGACATCCCCGATGAGTCCGCAACCGGAATTCATACCGCAACCGTCCTCAGTTGTTTCACCAATTACCGTGGATAACGGTTTTGCTTTCGATGCAAACGTGACGATTCCTCCAGATTCGCAGCAGACTATTCTGCCTGGGAGTCTGATGGGAGCCCCTGTTCCCGCCGGAGTCGCGCCACCCACCGGGACGGACTGGCAGTGGACATTTTTGCCTCAGGGAATTCTTTATGGAACTTACTGGGCAAGTGCGGCAGAGCCACGGATGTCTGTGCAGGTCTTTGAGGATTTGCAGAACGGAGCCAGCGTCGATTCCTATGTCAGCGGTCGTTTTGGAATCGTTCGATTTGGACAGCGTTACGGTCTGGAAGGGTTCCAGTTGGATTTGCTGGGAGGAGCCAAGCTACGGCAGGACCTCGATTATGAGATGGATGTCATTGGGACAGATTTTCGGTTCGATATCCCATTGACCTATCGCGTGGGGCAGCATGCCTGGAAGTTTGGCTACTATCACATCAGTGCCCACGCTGGGGATGAATTCTTAAAGCGGAACCCCGGATTTCAGCGGTTGAACTTCCTGCGTGATTGTCTGTATCTCGGGTATTCGTACTACCCGAACCCGGATTTGCGTCTCTACGCGGAGTTGGATTACGGGTTCAATACAGATGTTGCTCAGCCTTGGAATTTCCAGTTTGGTCTGGATTATGGACCGTCTTATCCGACCCGAATTTATGGAGCCCCGTTCTTCGCAATTAATGCTCATTTGCGGCAGGAACTGGATTATGGCGGGAATATCAACATTCAAGGTGGCTGGGCGTGGCGTGGAGAAGGTTTGAGTGCTGGAACGCTTCGAACCGGTCCTTATTTCTATAACGGAAAGAGCCCTCAGTTCTCGTTCTACACACGAAGCGAACAGCAACTCGGTTGGGGACTCTGGTACGACTTCTAATCTCGTTCGGCCGATCATGAACAGCCTGGCGAGTGGTCGCGCAGCACCTTTCTCGAATGGAGAAAGTCAGATTCCTGTGTGCCGACCATGACGCGTTAATTCGAGCAGCATTCGAGCGCTTTCTATGGCTCGTTTCTTTGCATTCTCATAATCAGATACAGACGTTTGCAGTTTTGGAGTTCTCTCAATTCTCCTGATGAGCAGGTTGTTTTGGCGGAGTCAGTTTGGAAGAATTTCCGGAAACTGATAGTACGGAATTCCCGGCAAGACGCCGACAGGTCACTGTGATGCAAACGTGACTGAATTCGCTTCATTACATGCCCGAATGGAAGTTGGCGTTTGCTGACAACGTCAACATGAGATGTGCTCGGGCGAGGCGAATCCGCCATTAAGAAAGGTCGATTGAAGATGAAGGTTCTGGTTGCAATCGATGGCTCTCCATGCAGTCACATGACTGTTCAGGAAGTTTCAAATCGTCCATGGCCATCAGGCACGGAAGTTCGAATTATTACGGTTGATGCTCCGTATCGTCGCGGGTCTCTTGGACCGCAAGCGTCATCGGCATTTGATGAAGTGGTGCGAGTGCAGCGAGCAGAATTGTTCAAGCATTTGAGTGATGCTCAGATCGCTTTTTCAAAGAATGCGCCCACTGTGAAAGTGACGACTGAACTTGTGGAAGGGAACCCAAAGGACGAGATTGTTGCCACTGCTGAACGTTGGGGAGCCAATCTGGTTTGTGTTGGTTCATATGGGTATGGACCAGTACGTCGCTTCTTTCTCGGCTCGGTGTCTCTGTTCGTTGCTCAGTATGCACCATGTTCGGTTGAGATTGTCCGCTGTGCTGAAAAACTCGCAGGCGATGCCTGAGATGATGTTTGCTGTAATTCCGCAGCGTTCAGTCTTTCTGGTGTTTAGCCTTTCTTCTGAAACGCTGCGAAACGACCGCATGACAGGTCGCTGGTTGGCATGTGAATTTCACTGATGCCGGAG
>JBEBTF010000033.1:0-27469 GCA_040393865.1 Planctomicrobium piriforme
GTGAGTTGCGTTTCATCAATCGAAACGGCCGCTGCGCGGGCACTCGGTAGAGCAATCTGCTCTAGTCTTTCAATTCGAACGTAAACTCATTCGGCCCTGCCTCGGAAATGGTCGCCTCCAATGAGGTTGAACTGAGCTTCGAGTATTTGACTGGAATGAGCGATTTTTCTTCAGTCTTTACTGGAGGACCATTGGGGTCTTTAGGATTCTTGATCGTTTCAACGTGCTTCTTTGTGACGATGACCTTGTAGTTCCCCGGTACCGCTCCGTCATTCTGATCGAATGTGCCGAGTTTGAACTTTCCTTCTGCGTCCGTCATCGCGAACGCGCCAGTCCCATCTCCTGATGGAGGCGTGAAATTCACATTCGCCCCATCAACCGGCTGACCTTTGTAAGTCACCACACCAGAGGCAGGCGATGTCTTGGGACGATCTTTTGTCCACTGATCTCCCCCTTCACCGCCACATCCAGAGGCCAAAAGAATCAGTGACAATGCAAGCAGTGTTCGAGACATAGTAAACATCCTTCCAAGGATGGGAGAAATTTCTGAATGGAACCTGATTGGAGACCTTAATCCCCTGCTCTGCCAAACCAAGAGCCGAAACAAAGAGAAGGTTGATGTCACGGCTGCTTGGAACAGCTTAGGACAATCAACCTTCCAATGGCTGCAAACGAGATCGCAGAGTGCTTTTGTCAGAACTGGTTCAATCTTGCTCTGACGTTATCGGACACACAACGGGTTTCGCCTTTTCCGATTGAGAAAGGAGGCGACCCGTTGAGTTTCCAGCTTAGAACTCACCAACGACTTCACCGCCGTTACGAGTTCCCAGAGCTCCCCACACACCGTATGGGCTCTGTCCGGTCAGGTTGGCGGAGTCTGCACTCAGGTTCCCGGTGCTGATGTTTTCACTGATGAACCGAACTGCTCCGTCGCCCATCAACACATGAGCCCCGCCTGTGTGACGGCTGCCTGCTGAGTAGAAGCCGTTTTGAGCGTCATGGTCAGCATTTGTGCATGATGGTGAGTTAATCGGAAGAGCGGTCGTAATCGCAGCGTATGCAGCTCCACCGTCCGTCCAGCGATCCCCGGTCCATGCGCGAGGTGATCCTGTCGTATAACGACGGGTCGTTGAATTGAATGTTGCTCGGCAATCGTTTGGAACAGTAAAGGCAGACGCGAAGACAACGTTTCCGATGTCACCGGATGCGAGAGGGAACACTCGTTCGCCCATCAGGATGGTATTACTGGTTCCGTCTGTCATATCTCGCATTCCAATGCGACTATTGAGACCGAACACACCACGTGGGGTTGTTGTATTCGCAATTGCACTGTCTCCAGCACTGAACGCATAGGAAGTATTTCCAATGACGTTGTTGTTCATGTGCTCAGTTTCGGATGGACACAAGAGTGCTGGAATAACAGCCTGCCATGGTGGGTAATTTGTAATCCAAGGCCCTGGACCGTTCGCAGGGAAGGTCGTTCCGTTGGCAGTCAATGGGCTTGAAATCTGGTTGAACAATGCAGTTTGCTCAATGTACGGCAGCAAACCAACCATTCCACTCAGACGTCCCCAGTTCCCGTTGTTTGCATCGTTGGTGTTTGTCCCACCCTGGCGATACGGAAACACGTTGTAAACGTCATGGTAGTTGTGCAAAGCGAGGCCGAGCTGCTTCAGATTGTTCTTGCACTGTGAACGCCGGGCCGCTTCACGGGCTTGTTGTACTGCCGGCAAAAGAAGTGCAATCAAGATTGCAATGATGGCGATCACCACCAGCAACTCAATCAGGGTAAACCCCTTAGACTTGGACGTTTTCTGTGTTCTCACTGTGATTCCCCTGGACACATTCAAAAATGTCAATGATTGCTCGAGCGAAACACCGCTCACATGAATGCGCAAACATACGTACAGAACAAACGGCAATTAAACTCGCACGTGAATAACTATATATCTTCACAAAAGAGACGGTCAACCAAGCATTTCTAGATATGCCGAACCGTAAGTGCGTCGTGGTGCCTGGAACACAATCTCCTCTGAGTGGAAGGAAACGCCGAGTCCCCAAGAAACTCAAACAACAATGATTCGTATCCTGTTTCTAAAACAAGACTTGCGACTGCCAATGTACAATCAGGCTGGACGACATCGAAGAACTCACAGACTCGATTTCGAGGTCGATCCATCGTTCCCGGAAGTGATAGAAAATCTTCGAAGAATTATCGATATTGGCAACTGGACACGACAGAAAACAACAAAATCGCATACGTTTATTTCACACAAATTCAACAAATAAGCTATTGTTATTCCATGTTTAGAAATCAAAACTCGCTTATTTCGAAACAAAAACGCGACCAGAGGGTCTGGCCGCGTTTTCGGTTTATTGGAATCAGTTCAACGATGTGAAACAGATCTTTGCGAAATATGGATCAGGCAATGATCTCGTGAATTGGTTTCCCGTGGTCAATCTCCAGTCGCTTTCGTCCGGGAATCTCCAGCTTCCGTGAATCAAGCCCGAGTTGATGGAGGATTGTGGCATGAATGTCGGTGACATAATGACGATCTTCGACGGCATGAAATCCGATTTCGTCAGTTGCCCCGTGGACAACGCCTCCTTTCAGGCCTCCTCCTGCCATCCACACACTGAACCCAAAGATATGGTGATCGCGTCCGTCTGCTCCTTGTGACCCTGGCGTTCGTCCGAACTCTGTCGCGAAGACAACGAGCGTTTCATCAAGAAGCCCACGTTGATCCAGATCCTGCAAGAGTCCGGCGATAGGCTGATCGACCGCTTTGGAAAGTTTGGAGTGGTTACTCTTCAGACCACCATGGGCATCCCAAGCACCAGCACCTCCACCTCCATGCTGAATCTGAATAAAGCGGACGCCTTGTTCAACAAGGCGGCGGGATGCGAGCAACTGCATCCCAAACTCGCGACACTCTGGTTTGTCGAGCCCATAAAGCGACTGGGTCTCTTGCGTCTCTTTGGAAAAGTCGACGATATTCGGAATCGAAGTCTGCATCCGAAATGCCAGCTCATATGACGCGATTCTCGCGGCAAGAGCAGGATCGTTCGGGTATTCGATTCCCCTCATCTGATTGAGGTTTCGAAGCAACTCCTGACCGACCGCCTGAGATTCGCGCGACCTCACCTGAGCTGGCTTACTGAAATCGAGGGGGTTCGCCGGGTCGATTCGCAGTGGCACCGCATCATGTGCCGGGCCGAGATAATGCCCGTCTCTGCGATTCCAATACTCACGAGTCCCCATCGAGATGAATTGCGGCAAATTCTCATTGAGAGAACCAAGCCCATAGTGCACCCAAGCTCCAAGAGTTGGAAAAGCTCCGTCGTTGGAATGGCGTCCGGAATGGAACTGGGTTTGGGCTCCATGATTGCTATCGGTCGTCCACATTGACCGTACAACGGCAATCTTGTCGATCTGTTGGCCGATATACGGGAACCAGTCGCTGACCTCGATCCCACTTTCTCCGCACTTCTGATAACCCACCTGTAACGGATACAGTTCGTTTCTCTGATTGCCGTTTCCGTCAGGTGCAACGAGCCGCTCAAGCGCCAGCTTCTTTGGGTCCTGCACATCTGCGAACGGGGTTTCCGAGATCGTTTTCCCACCGTATTTCGTCAGCATCGGCTTCGGGTCGAAGCTCTCCATCTGACTGACTCCCCCATTCATGAAGAGCCAGATCACACTCTTGGCCTTGGGCGTGAAATGCGGCTGGCCGTTGGGAATTGTCCCAGTATTGCCGAGCCCTTCCCGATTAAACATTGTTCCCAGCGCGAGCCCGGTGAAGCCCATGCCCATATCAGCGAGAAATGTCCGCCGAGGAACGTGTCGATGCCAGAATGAACTCATTTGGATGGTCTCCCGATCGCCTGCGACTGAGACATGAACAACCGTATTCCGACTTTGTCATGCCTCGCAGAAATGTTCATCAAAGGTCAATGACCTTGATCGTTATCGTAGTGTGACGAAATCGTTGTGGTTCAATAGAACGGACACCAACATTGAACGTGCCTGCTCTTCCGAGGTGTCAGGCAGATTCTTCCAGGCAGCCAGAGCTTTGATGCAGGCCGCACTCTCATCCTCTGTCGGGGAATACCCCGGAATCAGCTTGAAGGCCTTGCGGACAAACTCAACTTCGCTGGTACTCGTGTTGGAGAGACGCTGGCTGATCTTTTGCGCTGCCTCACTGACAAGAGCACTATTCGATAGTGCAAGTGCCTGTTGAGGAACAATACTTTGCTCCCGACGATAGCACTCGGCAACCAGTGCTTCGTCGAAGGTGGTCAGAAACAGATTCCGCTCATTATTGGAATGAAAGAAGTACAGGCTTCGCCGTTTTGAAGTTTCCTGCTGATCCATTGGCACTGACGGCCCGCCAATTGTTGGATCGAGGCTCTCAGCCAGAGCGAGGATCGAATCGCGAATCGCCTGCGATTCCATGCGAATCGGGACACGTCTCCACAGATAGCGGTTGTCTGGATCTTTCTTCACTTCCGCTTCCCTGTTCGCCAGTGAAGAACTCATGCGGTAAGTGTTCGAGGTCACAATCAACCGATGAAGGTGCTTCATGCTCCAATTGTGATCCATCAACTCGCTGGCCAGCCAATCAATCAGCTCTGGAGAAATCGGCTCTGGAGTGTTTCTTCCGAGGTCAAACGGGATGGAGACCAGCGGTTCCCCGAAGTGTCTGGTCCATAGGTGGTTGACGGCGACTCTCGCAGTCAATGGGTTACGACGGTCTGTAATCCAGTTCGCTAGCGCAGTTCGCCGCCCGGTACTCGTCTCTGGGAACTCGACTTTAGGATCATCATTCCCTGTGTGCAGGAAACGCGTCGCCGACCAAGCCGCACCTTCGAGTGGTGTGAACTTGTCGGTCGATTGAACTTCACTTGCCGCCAACTGCACAGCCTTGTCGAACTGTTCCTGAGCGGCTTTCAGGTTCTTCTCTTCTGCACTCTTCTTGTCTGCAAACGCACGTTTCACCTTTTGTTCCGCCGAGACAAGTTTCGATTTCGCTTCAGCAACGGCCAACTGCCTTTCCGCTTTCACAGCAGCAGATCTCGCGGCAACACTTGCAGGGGCGTTTGCGTCGTCAGGATGAATTCTCATCGCTGCGGCACATGCCTGAACGAATTCAAAACGTGCCTTAGCCACGTCGCGTTCAGTCTCTGCAGTCGCGAGCTTTCCTTCTGCCTCTTCAAGGGGCGTTAATGACTTCCCAGGCTGGTTACCGGCTTCCGTCAACTCGACGTCATTCCCCAAGGAATTCAAAGTGAACTCATAGAAGACAGGCAGGGCATCGAACGAAATCAACTGCAACGCCCCGCTCCGACGAGCAACGGGAATCCTCCAAGCGAGAACATGTTTCCCATCGACAGAGACGTTCAATAGCGATCCACGAACGCGAATCTGCAACGTGTATTCCCGATTCAGTTCGATGGGCATTCGGCGAGCCCCGTCGCCCGGGTAGTTCTGTTTTCCACCAGACTGATATGACGCCTGTAACTTTGGAGCAGTTTCCTCAGCACTCATATAGACCATCAAATGGTCATCAACTTTGATTTGCGAATCGTCAGTGGCTTCCAGCACGGTATCAAATGCAATGCCGACGCTTCGCCATTTACTTCCGCCCAAGGTTTTGAACCGAAGTTTGGCCTCGAAGTTTTCTGGAAGAGACTGCTGCAACTGAAGCACCGACCGAGAGGGGCCGTCCACCGTCTGTTTCACCTGACCAGGCTCATGCACCCATGTTCCACTGACCCGTTTCCATTGCGACTCTTCCAACGTTGAGAAGTTCTCAACGATTGAAACTGGATTTTGCAATGCGTCTGGCTCATTCGCTCGTTGATTCTTAGCGATCTGTGTCTTGACTGCTTTAACGGCATTCTGTGCAGCAGTCAGATTTGATTCAGCGGACTCCAAACGCTGCTTCGCTGCGGCAAGGTGACTTTCGAGAATCTCTTCTCTTCGCCCAGGCTGATATGCCTCAGCCGGAAGAGCGACGGATTGGATACTCAGTTCGCCGAAGGAAACGATTTCAGGAATCCCAGGTGCAATGACCTCAGACTTATCCGGCTTGGAATCATCCCCACGAATGTGGACATATGTTGGAGAGTCCAACAACGCATCAAATGCGCGTGGAATCCCATTCTTCACAACGTCCAATTCCCCTGGGACCATATCGACGCGAACCTGATACGGCTCAAAAAAGGCCCTCATTTTGTAGTAGTCAACATGCGAGATCGGATCAAACTTGTGGTCGTGACATTTCGCACAGTTCATCGTCAGCCCAAGAAACCCCTTGGCAACGTGCTCAACCGTCTCGTCCATCCATCGAGTGCGATTGAAGATATAGTAGTTACGAGCAAGAAATCCTGACGCTCGCAGCTTGCTGGGGTCCGTTGGTGCCAATTCATCGGCAGCGAGCATCAGACGCACCATCTCATCGTACGGCGTGTCGTTGTTCAGCGACTCGATGATCCAGTCCCGCCAGTGCCACATATGACGCTGACTGTTTCGCAGTTGAGCCCCGAGCCCCCACCAGTCGCTATATCGCCAGTTGTCCATCCAGTGACGAGCCCATCGCTCGCCGTGGCGCGGGTCATTCAGCAATCGCTCGACAGCATTTTCATACCATTGTGGGGAAGTATCTTTCTCGAACGCTTCAATCTCTTCGAGTGTCGGAGGCAACCCGATGAGATCAATTGAAAGGCGACGTAGGAGTGTGGCTCGCGATGCCTCTCCTTGTGGAGTTAACCCCTGTTGTTCGTGCCCTTGAGCAATCCAGGCATCAATCGGGTTTCGAACCCACTGTGAATTTTTGACGGAAGGAATGGCCAACCGAACGATCGGGCGAAATGACCAGTGGTCTCGCGGATCGGCCTCGGGAGCTTCATCGTCCGGCCCCGGAGCACCAGAGGCAATCCACTTCTTCAAGAGAGAAATCTGCGCAGCGTTAAGCGGCTCTCCCTCATGCTCAGGCGGCATTCGAATAGCGAGATCTGAAGTTGAGACTCGCCTGATTAACTCGGATTCGTCCGGAGAAGAATCCAAATCGATAATGCGTCCGGAGTCTCCTCCTTTTTTCAACAGGAGCGCCGTATCGAGTCGAAGGCCTCCCTCTTCTTTCAACGCCCCGTGACAGGCATAGCAGCGTTCTTTGAGCAACGGTTTGATCTGCGAGAGATAATCAACCCCGTCATCCGCCAGCAGCGACGATGTGAAAACGGAGCAAGCGGCGAGCACGGCATAAACACCGGCGCGACCAGATCGCGCGATCCAAGCAACATTCGACTTGTTGAGCATCACTTTATTTTCAGGCATGACGATCACGGTTCTCATCTTCATATTGCGTCACTCATCCTGCTGATCTCCCGGTTCTTCAAGGCGATTCAGAATCGGGTGATTATTGAGAATGTGATGTGAAAGCTGCTTTCTTGCTGTTGCCCAGTTTTTGTTCAACAAGGAAACAAGGATCTCACGATGCTGACGAACGGTTTCAATGGCTGCGGCTCGGTTGTGGTCTTCCCATTGAAACAACAACCGATAATACCGTCCCTGCCGCTCAAAAAACTCTTTGATGTAGGCATTCCCTGACATTTCAATCAGGTAATCGTGCAGCGACTCATCAATACGTGGCGAATCGGCATCTGACTTCGGGAACTGATTGGCATCAAGAATTCGCTGCAGGACATCAGATTCAAGACGACGTTGCGAAAGACTTAACGCTTTGAGTTCCAACGACTCCCGAACTTCGACGTACGCTTGCAAATCTTCTTGACGAAACGGTCTGAGCCTCCACCCACGACGGGGAATGTGATCAAGAATCCGTTCTCCAGTCAGGCGATGAAAGATATTTCGAATTGCCGACCGGCTGATGTCGTATTTCTCGGCAGTCTGCTCTTCGCGTAGATAGACCGGCTTTCCGCCCAGACTGGATTGGACCAGATCCGCTGCAATGACATCGTAGGGATCTTGCGGGGGCTCAGGTAACGACTGTGGCTCTAGTCTGATGCCGTTTTCGCTCTGAGGAACAGCCGACACCAACCGCCGGTTGGCCCCTTTTTCGAGCAATCCTTCGTGAATCAGCTCGGCAACAGCAACCCGAACTGGCGTGAAACTGACCTGATACATTTCTGCCAGCGAATCGAGCGTCAGCTGAGCAGGGAGTTCCCGGCCAGTCTGCAGACGGACAGAAAGGTCGTTCTTAATGTATTCCGCGATTGACATAAAACCAACCTTAATTGTTTTTGGCGACAAACGCAATTACACTGGCGACAAAATCAAATTCGTCGCCTCCCAGCAATCACCTCTTCTCTCCGATCTAACACGAAGTCTGAGCAGATCATGAAGATTACCGGAATTGAAACACTGGTTTGTCACGCCCGGATGCGAAACTGGATCTTCGTGAAAGTCCTCACCGATCAGCCTGGCCTGTTCGGCTGGGGAGAAGCGACGCTCGAATGGCACACCCGAGGAGTGATTGGCGCGATTGAGGATCTGGCAGAGCTCGTCGTTGGCGAAGATCCGACCGCGATCGAACACCTTTGGCAGATGATGTGGCGGCAGCACTTCTGGCATGGAAGTGGAATTATTCGGTCAACGGCAATCGCAGGAATCGATCTCGCACTCTGGGACATTCTTGGCAAGATTCACGGGGTCCCTTGTCACAAACTCTGGGGCGGCCCGGTACGTGACTCGATTCGGCTTTATTGTCACCTTGGCGGTGGCAATCTCGAAAGCTTTTACGAAACGCCAGTCGACAATGCTCAGCAGTTTGCAGATTTGGCCAGACGAGCGGTCGAACAGGGATTCACCGCCTTCAAGTCGATGGCGGTTCCGCCTACGATGCCAATTGAAGGTCTCAAAGCAATCAAAGCTGCCGACGCTTGTGTCGCAGCAATGCGCGATGCGGTGGGGGATGACATCGACATCATGGTCGACTGCCATGCTCGCCCCTCGCCTGCAATGGGAATGCAGTTCGCGAAAGCACTCGATCAATACGGACTCTACTTCTTTGAAGAGCCTTGCTGGCCAGAGAGCATTGAAGGGCTCGCCGCAATTAACGCCGCGGTAACAACTCCAATCGCGACCGGGGAACGACTCACGCACCTGATGGCATTCCGAGATCTGTTTGCAGCACGAGGTTGTGAGATCTGCCAGTTAGACCTGACTCACTGCGGTGGTTTCACAGAAGCTCGACGCGTCGCCGCACTCGCAGATGCTTATCGAATCGCACTCGCGCCGCACAATCCCCAAGGGCCAGTCAGCACAGCCGCTTCACTGGAATTCGGATTTTCACAGCCTAGCTACATCATCTGTGAATCCGTTCACGAAGACGTTCCATGGCGAAGCGACGTCGTCGAGGAAGGGTATGTTCTGGATAAAACAACGCGAACAGTCAAAGCCAACACCCGACCGGGACTGGGAGTGACGATCAACGAGGACGAGGTTCGGAAACATCCATTCCAACAGGAAATTGCCCAACGCGTCTTCTATCGAGACGGGGCCGTTGGCGACTGGTAGGCCTGCAAATTTTGTCGTAATCAAACAGCGTCGTCGCAGGCTGAAATGGTGTCCGCCTGCGACGACTTCCCCAATCCACTGCCTGCCCCGTTTCTAGAGCAGGCTCTACTGAGTGCCCGCGCAGCGGCCGTGTGGATTGATGAAAAGCAACTCGCCGCGTGGCGGAAGTGTGTAAATTATTTCGCAAGGCGCTCTAGACGGAAAGAAATCAGCGATGCCTTCCTCAACTCCTCTGGCTTTCCGCCACCCCGCATTTCATGGGAACATTGGCATTTCTCGAGCGGACATCACGCCTCCTATCGGAATCTACAGTCGCAATTGGGGAGCCGCGAAACACGATGTCGCCGAATCGATCCATCGCCCGCTGACTCTCACTGCGGTCGTGTTGAAGTCGATCGCGGATGACACCCGAACAATCTTGGTTGAAGGAGATCTCGGTTGGTGGAAGACGCCTGAGACCTTCACTCGTTTCCATTCACATCTGCTGGAAGCATTGAACATCCAGCCAGAGCAACTCGTCTTTGCATTGAGCCATACACACGCTGGTCCTCCGCTCATGTCTCCAGATGAGTCTCTCCCTGGTATGGATCTTCTGAAAGAGTGGACGAGTCACGTTCTCAACACTGCAATTCAAACGGCACGTGAAGCCGAGGAAAGTGCACGTTCCGCCACTCTCGAATGGCACACCGGAACGTGTGGGCTGGCATCTGTTCGAGATTTGATCGATCCGACACCGGGAGCCGATCGGACATTGTGCGGATTCACGCCCGATGGAACGCCGGACAACACGCTGGTCATTGGAAGAATCACAAGCTCCTCAGGCCAATCGCTGGGAACAATTGTGAACTATGCATGTCACCCGACGACTCTGGCATGGGAAAACAAAGCGATCTCGCCAGACTATATCGGGGCGATGCGTGAAACCGTTGAATCCGTAACAGGAGCCCCCGCCATCTTCCTGCTGGGGATGTGCGGAGACCTTGCCCCGCGGTATCAGTACGTTGGAGATACAAGTGTGGCGGACGCACATGGCTGCGAGTTGGGTTATGCGGCACTCTCAACATTAAACGGAATGGAACCATCAGGGAATGAATTGAGATTCCGGGGAACAGTCGAATCCGGCGCTCCTCTTGCAGTATGGCGGCATGAACCGTGTGAAGCCTCGACAAGTCTGTCTGCAAGCAAAGTCGCCGTTGATCTGCCATTGAAAGACTGGCCAACAGCGGATGAACTCGAACAGCAACGGCTGGCATGCACAGACAGGTCGCTTGAAGAACGTCTGAGAAGGAAACGCGATATCCGGCGAACTCTTGGAGATGGAAACGAGTACAGACTTCCAATCACAGTCTGGAAAATCGGAGACGCGGTTCTCGTCGGAAGTTGCTGTGAAGGATATTCCATTCTCCAGCAGGAACTCCGTCGTCGGTTCCCGGAGACCACACTCATTTGTATGAACCTCATCAATGGGTCCCTCGGCTATCTTCCCCCTGCGGAACTTTACAGCCGTGACATCTACCCTGTCTGGCAAACGCCCTTCGATAAAGGCTGTCTGGAGAAAACGCTCGAAGCAATGACTCAAGGAATCCACCAGATCCTTACCCATTAGGCCATTATGGTCGCTCCTGTGGTGCGTAACAGCCTTGTCGACTTAAGGAATGCGAAATCCGGCGTATCAGACATTTTCAGGAGAAATTTCTGCCGCGAAATTTCCCTTTGACACGGAAGAAATTTTGACGCCCCCCAAAATTGGCGTAGGGTTGGGGAATACCGAGTGAAGCACGCAGAGAAAGACCACCATTGCGTCTTCAACCGATGTTGACGCTGCGTCTGCATTAAGACGGGTTCCTCTGAATCCGATGACGCATGCGCGGGCAACCTCTTAAGCACTACGCGGGATCGTCAAACATGCGAACAATCAACAAGTTGCTACAGGATGAAAGCGGACCAACTTCAGTTGAGTATGCGGTCATGCTTGCATTCATCCTTCTTGTGTGCCTTGTTGCCATTCAAACCTTGGGGATCTCTGCATCAAATATGTGGTCAAACAACCAGCAGCAACTTGAACAGATGTAAGCTGTATTGCGGTCACGCTTGAAACGGTTTTTTACGATTGCGTGAAGCCCAACAAATCTCAAAATCGCGACTACTCCAGCCGGAAGTCTGTTTCTGTCTGGAGTTGTTTCGTGCAACAACATCATTCTCAACGTTTTCGGTTTCTTTCACACCGAATTCAGGCCATGCTGTTGATGCCGTTCTACTGGTTCCGTTTCAATGTGGGCATCGTCCCTGCAGAAGTCCCTTTTCTAATGGACAATTGCGGTCACAGCGACGATTGGCCCGTTCGGTAATCGACTTTCGCACTCCGACTTCCGTATTGGTTGAGAATTTCCCCATGGCGACATCGGCTTTAACTGCAACATTGCAGGATCTGAGTAGACGGATTGAGTCAGGGTATCCAATCCTGCTGCTACGGACTCACGAAGAACGTCGTTGGGAAAACCTGCTGGCGGATCTTGCACTTGAACTGGAACGAGGATTAGTCACCTGGAGTCTCACGGCTGGCCCCTGCCCCAAGCTTGGAAACGACGACAGACCACCTGATGTCGTGGAGTTTCTTTCACTCATCGAGCGTTATCCCAACGAGCATCTATTTCTGCTCAAGGACCTGCATCCAGCACTGAATCAGCCTGCGGTCATCAGAAAATTGCGGGACATGATTCCGGTTCTCGCGTTGCAAAAGAAGACGCTTCTGCTGATCTCGCCTGTCGATTCCGTCCCGGTAGAACTTCAAAAAGAACTCACAGTTCTGGAGATGCCATTGCCGGGACCTGATGAACTTCGGGGAACGCTTCAGGCCGCGATCTCGTCATTCCAAAACGGGAAATGTGGCCACCTCTCCCCAAGGCAGGAAGACAGACTGATTCAGGCCGTACTGGGACTCACCGAAGCAGAAGCGTCTCGCGCATTCAGGAAGGTCTTCTCGGATGTCGACGAATTCAACGACGACATTCTCCCGATGCTTGTTGCAGAAAAACGCCACCTGATTCAAGGGTCTCACCTTCTGGAGTTTTTCGACCTCGATGAAGGACTCGATGCGATCGGTGGACTCGACGGCCTTAAATCATGGGTTCAACAACGCGCCAATGCATTCACATCAGAAGCCAAGTCACAAGGGATTTCAAACCCTCGGGGAGTGTTGCTGGCGGGGGTTCAGGGATGCGGGAAAAGCTTGAGTGCGCGTGTTATCGCCAGAATCCTTGGGTTCCCATTAATACGTCTGGACATTGGTACTCTACTCGAATCGTCCCGCGGTGGATCCGAACAGAATCTGCGTGACGTTTTACAACTCCTCGAAATGATTGCCCCTGCGGTTCTTTGGCTGGAAGAAATTGACAAAGCGTTTGCCGGATTCGATGAAGAGGCCAATATCGACAGCACTTTGTCACGACTGGTCGGGCGATTTTTGACATGGCTTCAGGAACACGCAGCACCAGTCTTCGTGGTTGCAACCGCCAACAACATCTCCCGACTTCCACCGGAAATGCTGCGGCGCGGGCGTTTTGACGAACTCTTTTTTGTCGACCTGCCAAACTATTATGAACGGCTGGAGATCTTTCGAATTCACCTCGCCAAACGAGGCTGGAAGCCAGACAAATTTGATATCGAAGAACTGGCAGAAGACAGCAACGGCTATAGCGGCGCCGAGATTGAAGAGATCGTCAACTCTGCGGTGATCGAAGCCCATGCGTTAAATCGAGTTCCAACCCAGCAGGACCTGGAACAGGCGAAAGAGCGAACTGTGCCACTGTCCGTCACAATGGAAGACGAGATCTTTCATCTCCGAGAATGGGCGCGAACCCGGTGCCGTCCGGCCACACAGGATTTCCGCATCATGCAAGTGATGGAAGAGGAGCAAAGAAAGGGCGAGGTCATCGACCTGATCGAAGTCGAGCAACCGCGCTGGAAGCAACTTGCAGAACACGGTCAGATTCAGGCAGCGATCTATTCGTTCATTGAAACGAACGACAATGTTCCCTGGGCGACGCTCCTGAAAGAATTTGAACCTTATCTTGAAACTCGCGGGGAATATGGTCTCGTCATTCGCTCCAATCCCAAAATCGTTCTTTGCGTACGATTAAGTCGAGACATGGCAGATATCATTGCGGAGTATCTGCACGGACGACGCATTTATCTTCACCCTGCCGCAACGGAGTTGATCCCCGAATCGGCCAAACCAACGCTCCCGGCGATTGAAGAAATTCCAGAGGAGACCGTGAACTCTCCGGTCTGGCTGCCAACGATCTTTCGCATCCTTCCACATCCCGGGAAGAGCGGGCAACTCGCCAGAGTCGCCAGAATCCGCATGGGGAAGTAGATCTTTCCCGAATTAAGTTTGGAATAAAAAAAGCCTTCCTGAATAACAGTTCGTTACTCACGAAGGCTTTAGCTTAAGTTGGCCACTTATTGGACCAAACCGCCTTAACTCTTGAATGGACCGCTCACCAATTCGACTAGTTTCCCACTCACGGGATTGAGCTGATTTGATGTCGCTGTGTGCTTCACCAGATCGATCATCACGGCTCCACAAACCAGCAACATTAAACTGGCGGCAACCAGTCCAATAAACAAACCGGTCCCCCATTCGGCTTCGACTGGAGCGAGTCGCCCCACGCCTGACTGGGCGAAGCCTGCTGCCTCTTCGTCTCCGAACGCCCCTTCTCCTTCGAAGACATCCAGATCCTGATCGTCTTCGAATCCTTCAGATTCCAGATCAAGATCTTCGCCGTCGAAATGATCAGTGGAGTCAGTGACTTCATCATCCAGCGTGAAGACGTCGTCTCCACCACTATGGAGATCCATGACGCCTGTGACGTCTGCGTCGGCCGAATCGAACCCGTCATCGAGTGCCGGAATTTCGAAGTTTGTCTTGTCGCCGTCATCTCCCCCCATGATATCCATCATAGGAAGCGTGCCGCGATTGCGGTCATCTGACAATGAGACTCCACTTCCATGAAGGGAGATACCACTGTCGATCGCTTCGAGAGAGATCCCACTCTCGCCGGCGTCGAGCGAAATACCACTCTCATCATCCAGCGCGAGGGTCAAACCTGAGTCCTCGTCGTCGTTCAGGTCGAGACCTATGCCGCTGTCGCTTGGTCCGGCCAGAGAAATTCCACTTTCGCCAAGCAGAATTGAACTTCCGCCCCCGAGTGAAATTCCAGATTCGTCGTCCAGAACAGACGCGCTGGATCCTGATTCCGGATTGAAGTCGATTGCGAGTGCGTCATCATCATCGAGCAGGCTGACATCGCTTGGAATGTCAGCGAAATCGCTCACCAGGCGGACATCACTGTCGCTCTTCTGCAGATCAGCGATTGGGAAATCACTGTCTGTTTTACTCTCCGGGACCAGCATCGGCGTTTCATGTCCGGTATCATCACTAGACAGTTGGACGCCGCTATCACCTCCCGGAACCGAGAGTTTAACGTCGCTATCACTGTCCGGGCGGACCAGTTTCACATCGCTGTCACTTCCGCCAGAAAGAATCGGGATCTCGGGATCGGTTTGAATGGGACCACCGGCATCGTCCCGCAACTTCACGTCGCTGTCAGATCCATCATCCGTCTTTTGCCCCCGCGATCCGACCAGACGGACATCACTGTCGCTTCCGGAGCGAATGTCTGCGTCATTCAGCAGATTGCTGTCAGAAGGCCCACGATTGTCGCGACGAATCACCGTTGGCTGTTCGCCGACACCGGGAGCGGGGTCGTATAATGGAACCTCTGGACTGGAATCAGCCTGACGGCGTCGAGCAAGGCCATCGACATCATCTTGCTTGAATTTCCAGGTTCCTCGATCGGCAAACCCGCGAATTTCCCCCTTCTCACGGAGACGTACGAGTTCTTCCGGTGGAATTCCGAGGAGTTGAGCCGCTTCGTCCAAGCTCAAATATTTTTTCGTCATCGTCCCCTGGCTCCGGTCACGTCACACGTTGAATGGGATGAATTGGGAATCTCGTAGTTGCTGCGAACGAGACATCCATGTCCCCACGTTGCTCGCGAGAGAAACCTCTTGAGCCGCATCCGTCTCCATCGACGGTAACGTGAACGCAAACGAAGAAATGTCAAAAAGATCAGGCGTTGCCGAATTTCCCGATCGTGTGGAACCCCTCAGAGATCCCCGGCGACCGGTATGAGCATCACTTCTTACCTGAATTCTACGCATGTTCGAGTCATACGCAACCGGCAGATCTGGCCGACACTGAAAACTCGGTCGTCTGGTAGTCAAATCTTCTGTCTTTTCGGACTAATAGAACAAATTGGTCCTCGACTGTCCGTTAAATTTTACGAAATCGGTCAACTCGACAGAATCGGAATGCCGATGAATCTCACGTGAACATGCGCAGTGAAAATGCTGCGTCAATTCCTCTGAGGTTCCACTTTATGTTTCGCTCCCTGACGCACCTTTACCTATTTGCCAGTCTTGCCTGCACCACTTCCGGGTGCATGGGGATCATGGGCGGGGGCGGTTTGCTGAACGCATCGTTCCCTGACTGCGTCGACGCATGCGGCCACGAACCAGGCATCGGAAACGGCGGCTTTATCGACCAGATGAGGGCGAACCGAATCCAGAGAATTCAGGCTCGTCGCGATCGTATGAACGGTTGCCGAAACAACTACGCCCATCAGGTCGCGGCTCCCTATGGAGATTGTGGCTCACAAGTAATTGATTGTGGCTCCTCAATCGTTGACTGTGGTTCAAGTTACATCGATTGCGGTTCGAGTCACTGCGGAATGCCGTTGAATTGCGGAATGCCAATGGTGATGGGTGGCGGCATGATGTACGACGGGATGGAGATGGACGGCCAGATGATGGGCGACGGTCCCTACTTCGATGGAATGAGCTCCGGGGGCGATTGCCAGACCTGCCAGAGTCAGGGTGGTTTCCCGGAAATGATGGGCGGCCAGCCAATGATGTACGGCCAACCGATGATGTACGGCACCCCGCACTCCACCATGATGCCGACACCAGCATCCCCGATGGATGCCCCTGCTCCTCCGACCATGAATCCAACACCTGCTCGGCCAATTGCCCCACACGATCCAAACGCCAAAGATGAGTATCTGGCTCCTCGCATGGGCCCACAGTCAAACATGTATTATCAGAACGGAATGCCATCCTATTCCGGAATGATGCCACAGCAGGTCATGCCTCAGCAGATGATGATGCAGCCTCAAATGATGCCGCAACAGATGATGCAGAGCGGGATGGTTCAAGGGAACATGATGCAGGGGAATATCATGCAGACCAGCGGCATGATGCAGCCTCAGATGATGGCTCCGCAAATGATGCCACAGCAGATGCAATCCCAGATGCCACAGCAAATGAGCTATCCGGTTCAGCAGACAGCAGGCGTCCCGGCAATCCAGGCCTTCTAAGACCGTTTCGGTCTATCAAGTGGCCGCGCAGCAGCGTTCTCGATGGAAGAAAAGCTGAAACCCGCGTGCCAGTGACGCTGCATGATTCCTGGAAATGCACGAAGCCTGTTCGGTCTGCAATCCAGACTGCACAATTGCAGGCAACATCGATTTCAATAGAAAAGACGCCGAGCCACTCACTCAGAGGCTCGGCGTCTTTCGTGATTTAACAGGCACCAATCGCACATTCAGGCCATACCGAAGCCGGAATCTGTGAAGGCTACTGCAATGTTTCCTGCATTACTTTTTCACGATGCTCGCGACGACGTCATCCCGAGTCAATGAATCGGCCGACAGCTTGAGATTCTTACTGCCAGCGTATCGCTTGCTGAGTGGAGAAATTTCGCTGTCGTTAGCATCCCCTGCTCCATGAATATCCAGTGTCGCCGGGAAGGCGAGTGCAGCGATACCGCCAACGCCGCCATACTTCAACGCGCCGGGCAGCATATTCAGATCCAGCGAGGAATCAATTTTCCCGAAGCGGAATCCGCCGAGATCAACAATCGCATTGGCAACCTGATCTTTCGCCATGCGAGATCGGGCAAGCAGCGCCCAAAGCCCTGCACTATTGGTCCCAACGAGCGTTACATCGTTAAAGCCCTTTGAGTTCAGAGCCTGAATGGTGCGATCAATGTCGTTCACTCGCTCGGCAAGCAGAGTCAGATTGTATCCATACAGAAATCCAGTGTAATCCTCTCCCGGCCTGGCTGCCTGGTGTGAAGGCGAAACCTTTTTCATCTTCTCCAGATAGGGGTTCTCTGCAGAAGCGGTTGAGCCGGTCAGAAGAAGGTCTGCTCCGGCGACTGCGTAACCAGCTTTCAGCAGCTCGGCAACCGCAGCATCAGGAGTTCCATTTTCACTCAACAGATGAGACTTCCCAGCCCCATCCAGCCAGAGAACAACTTTCTGAGTTGCAGCCTGAGGCTTCAACAATGTGACGGGAACACTCATCTGCTTTGAACGAACAGTGAATTCTTCGCTCTTCACATGGCCAGCAATCTCCTTTTCGGAACCGGCCACAATCTGAATCTCGCCCTGAGCTGGGGGCAACATCACGTTCACGGCCGGGCGAATTACGGCATCATAATTTTCCTGACTAAGCGACTCGAACCGCTTGCGATCACGTGCCCGTAATTGCTCTCGCAATGGAGCTTCCTCCAACGCTGTCGCTGGTCGAGGATGTTCGTCAGTGAAAACGGTCTGCTGAGCACGAGTCAACGGCCAATAGTCCTGCTGTTTTACTGGTGACTTCAATCCCAGATTCAAGTGGGCATTGAACCAGTCATACATCATCTCTCTGGCTGGCTGGTTGTAGTTATGCCCAAACTGGGGGAAGCACTTGGCGTGCACCAGATCGGCTTGACCATAGAAGCCATAAACCTGTTTCAGTTCCGGCAAGCCGCGTGTTTCGATGTCGATTGTCCAATCATTTGCACCAGACATCGCCAGTGGTCGCGGAGCCATCAAGGCTGCGATAGCGATGTTATTCTGCCCGACACGAAGGTAGTCGGCATTCTCACAGATACATCCCCCCTGCATAGCGGTCCCGACCATCACAGCTGGAAAAGCGACCGTTGGGCGCTGGTCGACGGCGCAAAGCATGAACGTTTGTGTTCCGCCTCCGCTTTCACCAGTGACACCAATTCGTGATGAGTCAACGTCAGGCAACGAAACAAGAAAATCGAGTGCGCGAATCGAGTTCCAGGTCTGCAGCCCCATCTTGTTATGCAGCCACAAAGCCGCGTCAGCATCAGCGAATCCCGGGCGGTGTGCGAGCGGGCCCTGATCGGCATACCCGATCATATCATAGAAGAAAACAACGGCCCCCATCCGCACCATTTGCACAGCACGAGCTTGTGAATAGTGCTTTGCTCCAGAGCGAAACTGTTCGCCATCATTTGCATAAGACCCAGGAACGGAAGCATCAGAACTCTCATGCATCCGACCATCTTCTGCGTGACCGTGCACGCACAGAATCCCTGGAATTTTCCCTTCGACTTTCTTCGGACGATAAAGACTCCCGGTAACCAGCAGCCCCGGTGAGCTTTCAAAGAACACCCGCTCGACGGTGTAGTCTCCCATGTCAACTTTGCCGTGAATCACAGGCTTGATTTCCTGCTTCTCAGGCATCGGCCAGAGTCCGTTGGAAACAAGAACCCGCTGACGGATCTTCTCAGATTCCACCTTCCATTCTTCAAGTGAAGATGGTGGCACCCATGGGTGGTAGCGATCGTAAAGAGCGCGGCGTGTCGATAACCGGGAATCACCTTCGATATGGGGGCGGACCAGACTGTCCCAGACTTCATAACCTGCCGGGCTCAGATGCAGCCCGTCTTTTGCGAGAAACTCGGCGCGCGGCTTGCCATCTTCGCCAATCATCGGTGCATCGACGTCAACATAAACGACGTTTGTCAGCGCAGCAATTTGAGCTTTGATCAACTCATTCGCTTCACGAACCTTATCAACTTTGTCCCAGCGTTTGATGCTCGGCTTGATCCCGATGTAGACCAGTTTGGCATTGGGTACCTGCTTCTTGATTTTCTCAACCAGTTGTTTGAACTGGTCTGCAACCTCCTTAGGGGTTCGCAGCGCCGCGATGTCATTGTCGCCTGCATAGACCACAATTGTTCGGGGCTGATAAGGAAGAATGACGCGATCAAAATAATGGACCGTATCACTCAGCAGCGATCCGCCAAATCCACGCTTGATGATATCCAGATCCGGAAATGACTTCTGAACATCCCACAACACAATGCTGGAACTGCCGACAAAGACGATGCCCCCTGGTGTTGGAGGAGACTTGGCATCAGCATCTGCAAACTTCTTCATCGCTGGTTCCCAACGGGCAGGGTCCAGCTTCTTTGCTTCCTGAGCGAGGGCAAGGCCTTGAAACAAGAGCCCTGAAACAATCGCAACAGTCAGCAGTAGTCTCCGCCAATGGCACGTCATACGAAATCTCCGTTGCAGGGTCATTACATTGGTGTACACGAATGTATCCATGCAAATGAAGAATTCCAATCCGCTCCTGATTTCAATTTCAGTGGAATTCACTCCAATGGAATATCGAATCTCCGCGAAATTTCACGAAATATCATACAGTTCGCTGGAAAATTTCCTTGCAGTTTGCCACGCTCACAACTCTTCATCCTGATCCTCCCGGGGATCATGGCTGATGCTGCGCGTACGCAGGTGACGCTTGATCAAATGAGCAATTGGAAGGGGGCTTCCGGACAGGAGGACCTCGTTCCTTGAGTGAGTAATGACCATCCTCACAGTGCGTCCTTTGGGCATTGTGATTGCGAAAGCGAGTCAAGAAGTATGGCTGAAAAGCTAAATGAACGCGGTAAGTGGATGGCGCTTGGCGCCGCACTTTTGGGATGGATGTTTGACGGATTCGAGATGGGCTTGTTCCCCCTCGTCGCCAACCCTGCTCTGACCGACTTGCTTTCCCCTCACTATACCGATCCCCAACAACTGGCCGGAGAAACTGGCAAGTGGATCGGGATTATCACCGCTGGCTTCCTGGTTGGCGCTGCGATTGGTGGAGTTCTGTTCGGATGGCTGGGTGACCGCATCGGTCGCGTCCGTGCCATGGCCTTGAGTATTTTGACCTATGCCCTGTTCAGCGGGTTGTGTGGATTCGCCGACTCTGCAACATCCCTCCTTGTTTTCCGAATTCTTGCTTCCCTCGGGATGGGAGGAGAATGGGCACTGGGAGTTTCACTCGTAATGGAACTCTGGCCGAACAAGTCACGTGGATGGCTGGCCGGTTTGATTGGTGCTGCATCCAACGTCGGGTTCATGCTCGATGCCATTCTCAGCATGTACCTGATCTCTGTTCTCGAATCATTGAAGAAAATTTTCCTTGCTGTCGGAATCTCAGCCGATCAGGTTGAAACGCTTTCTTCCAACGGCGGTTGGCGTCTGTTGATGATGTGCGGAGCGTTCCCTGCGGTTCTGACATTCGTCATCCGCATGTTCGTGCCTGAGTCGGAAAAATGGGAAGAGGAAAAGGAGAAAGGTTCGACCAATAACTGGGCAACCATCGACCTCCTCGGAGTTCTCATCGGTTCACTCGGACCAATCGGAATGCTGGCACTGTGGGCCAACGATGGTGTTCCGACATGGGCACGAGTCATCGGAACAATCATCGGTTTGGTGATGGGAATTGCCGGCTTTATGTATCCGGTTAGCCGCTTCCTTGACCGCCTTGGCAAAGATAAGGTCATTGTCGGAGCGAACGGACAACCAGTCCGTAAACTGATGCTGGTAGGAGCCCTGTTGAGCGGCGTTGCTTTGCTGGGAACCTGGGGATCACTGCAATGGGCTGCTCCATGGGCCGCGTCACTTACCAAAGAATCAGGGATCCAAGGTAAAGAGTACACGCAAATCGCCCTCGGCTTCGGAGCCATCATCGGGACGATTCTGGCTGCGATTGCCGGACACAAGTTTGGCCGACGAATCACGTATTTCGGCTTGTGCGTTCTGTCTTTGGGAGCAGTCCTGCTGTTCTATCAGACCAGCACCGAGTTTAACTCATGGTTCCTGTTCACTTCGTTCCTTGCTGGCGGAACAACAGCGGCCTTCTATGGATGGCTCCCGCTGTACCTGCCAGAGTTATTCCCGACGAATGTTCGGGCAACCGCTCAAGGATTTGCGTTTAACTTTGGACGTATTCTGGCTGCCGTCGGATCACTTCAGACGGGTGTTCTCCTGAAAGAAGTCTTCCATGGAAGTTATGCCAATGCCTGCAGCGTCATGGCATGTATCTACTTGCTGGGGATGGTTGTGATCTGGTTCGCTCCAGAAACACGTGGAAAAGAACTTCCTCAGTAATCTTCAATGAATGTGTCAGGCATTCACCTTTGAAATTCCTGTCACTCCAGTCAAAATCGTTCGCGGATGGGTTCAACGAATCCATCCGTTTTTTTATTGGACTTCATGACGGAAACGCTGACTTCAATATGACTCCCCTCGCTCGGCTGCCAATTGATGATGTTCTTCCAGAGATCCTGACGAAACTCCGGGAGAGCAATACGATTGTTCTGAGAGCCCCAACTGGAGCAGGAAAAACAACGCGAGTCCCTCCGGCCATTCTCGACGAAGGACTTGCCGGGAAAGGTCAAATTCTTCTTCTCGAACCTCGCCGTGTTGCCGCCAGAGCCGCTGCGGTCCGCATGTCTCGTGAACGGGGAACAAAGCTCGGCGAAGACATCGGATATCAGGTTCGCTTTGACTCCAGATGCACCCGCGATACGAAAATCGTGGTGGTGACAGAAGGAGTCCTGTTGAGAAAGTTGCAGACCGACCCCTTCCTCGAAGGCGTCGGAGCCATTCTGTTCGACGAGTTCCACGAGCGAAATATCAACAGCGATCTCGCACTTGGAATGGTGCGCCGGATTCAACAGGAAGTCCGGAGCGATCTTAAAGTCGTCGTGATGTCGGCAACGCTTGCGCCGGAACCAATTTCACGTTACCTCAACAACTGCCCGATCGTCGAAAGTCTCGGGCGAACATATCCGGTCACCATCGAATATCTGAAACAGCGAGACCGTCGTTCCTCTGTTGAATTGGCAGCCTGGGGCGTTGAGCAGGTATTCAAAAAGACCGACGGCCATGTGCTCGTGTTCCTGCCAGGGGTGGGGGAAATTCATCGCACCGCTCGCGAACTGGAAGAATTCGCCCGACAACAAAACGCAGGCATTTGGCCGCTTTATGGGGACCTTTCCCCTGAAGAACAGGATCAGGTTCTGGCCCCTTCTGAACGACGAAAGATCGTTCTTTCAACGAATGTCGCAGAAGCATCTGTCACCATTGAAGGGGTCACTGCCGTCGTTGACACCGGGGTCGCGAGAGTTCTTCGTTTCGACCCGCTCGTGGGGCTCGACCGCTTAGATATTGAGCCGATTTCCAGATCGTCAGCCGACCAACGGGCTGGCCGCGCCGGCCGCACCTCCCCCGGCTATTGCCTGCGACTCTGGGAAGAAGTTTCGCATCACCATCGCCCTGAGCAGACTGAACCAGAGATTCGACGCATCGATCTGGCTGGACCGTTGCTGCAATTGAAGAACTGGGGAGAGCCAGATGCCCTGCAGTTCCCGTGGTTTGAACCTCCTCGTCCAGACGCTGTTGCTCAGGCCGAGCTTCTCATGAAGCGTCTTGGAGCAACTGATGCTTCTGGTCGACTGACACCATTGGGACAACAAATTGCAAAAGTCCCAGCTCATCCTCGGATCGGTCGGTTGCTGCTGGCCGGTCATGCGTTTGGAGAAGTTCGCAGAGCAGCATGGCTAGGAGCGTTGCTGGAAGAGCGTGATCCCTTCATGCGCCCGCGGCCCGGTCAAGGGTTTCAGCAAGGTCGAGGAGGAACGATGGTGACGTCAGGAAGTCACCACTCCCAGTCGGATTTGATTGACCGTCTGGCAGCATTGGAGGAAGCAGAACGAAGTGGGACCATCGATTTCCCTTGGGGGACACTTCACCGCGGCGCGGCCTCTCACCTCAGTCGAGTACGAGACCAGTTACTGCGAGACTTCAAAGACTTGGATGTGCCAGCTTCTTCAAGTGACGACGGGATTGACGCCATCGGGGCCCTTTTGAAAGCTCTCGTACTGGCATTTCCTGATCGCGTTGCCAAACGACGCTCTCCGGGAAGCGACAAAGGCGTGATGGTCGGCGGACGCGGAGTGAAACTTGCGCCACAGTCATGCGTTCGAACTGGGGAACTGTTTCTTTGCACCGATGTCGATGCCGGACAGACAGACGCATTGGTCAGACAGGCGTCCATCGTGCGACCAGAATGGCTCCCGGCGGAGTCGCTGCGTACATCAATGGAACTCTTCTTTCACCCGACACAGAAGCAGGTGGTCGCCAGAAAGCGGGAGTATTTCGACGATCTTCTGCTCAATGAAACTCCAACAGTCCTGCCAGACAACGATGAACCAGCTGAATTGCTGTTCCAGGAAGCGTGTAAAGAGTTCTCGCAGGTCTTCCCCAGCGATCGCGCAGAGATTCGGAACCTGATCGCCCGTGTTCGCGGTTTAACTCAATGGATGCCTGAACTGGAAATTCCAACTCTCAATCAGGCAGACCTGTTCAAAGCATTGAGAAACCTTTGCAGCCGGTGTCGGTCGTTCGCGGATCTCAAAAAGGCCGATTGGCACGGCGAGCTGTTAAATCTCTTCAGCTGGTCGCAGCGGCAGATCATCGACAAGGAAGCTCCAGAACGATTCTCTGTCCCGAGCGGAAGCTCCATCGTCTTGCAATATGAAGAAGATCGTCCCCCCGTCCTGCCTGTCCGTATTCAGGAGATCTTCGGGCTGACAGCTTCTCCTCGCATCGCAGGAGGACGAGTGAAAGTCTTGTTGCACTTGCTGGGGCCGAACATGCAGCCGCAACAAGTGACAGATGACCTGGCAAGTTTCTGGGCGAACACCTATCCCGTCGTGCGAAAAGAACTCGCGAGACGGTACCCCAAACATCCGTGGCCAGAAGATCCGTTGACCGCAAAGGCAATCCGTAAATAGCCATCCAGCCCGGTAAATGCAAAAAGGGCTCTGAGATCAAACTCAGAGCCCTCGCATCTTCGCAGAGAGTCCGCGACTACTTCAGTTTCCAAGCCCCATTTGCAGGTGCTTTTGGCTGAGCATCTGGTCCGAAGTACCGCAGGCTCACCAACGGTTCGGTTCCAGTGTTTTCGAAGGTCACCCCTTCTCGGGCTTTCTGAGCGGTGACGAACACTTCGTCTTCGGTGATTTCGCCAAAGCGAATCATGACAGGTGTCTGGAGATCGAGCTTACCGATCTTTCCACGTCCCTGAACGGTCACGAGGCCGTAGGCTCCGCCGTCTTTGATGGTGCATTTTGCACCTGGCTGCAGTGTCAATTCTTTCGCGGTGAACAACTGCTTGCCATCGACTTTGCCGTAGACAATCCAGTTATCAACCCAGCCGTCACCCTGCTCGGAAACAACTGGTTCGAGATAGTTGGAATCACGGTAGTTTGGATCGACGTTCTTTTCCCAATCCAACGCATTCACGAGATACTCGTTGTTGTTATGGAATTCTTCTGGGAAGTCCTTTGTCAGCAACGAACGAGGAACCATGCGGCCTTCAACGAGAGACTGGTACATCCCGAAGACGTCAGAACCCCACTGTGGTTCGTAAGTGACCAGTGACCCTGGCGCGTGCAGAACGCAAGGTGGAATCAACCAGCCTGTTCCTGGCTTCAGACGGTAAGCCTTGGAAAGATCGAGGATGCCGTTATCCCCTTCGTTCCAGCGATCGAGACAAGCGACCACTTCTTCCTTGGTCACGCCTGGCTCGAATCCCATGAATGTGTAAGGGAAGTTGTTCCCAATCGCATTCATTTGTGGCGGGAAGTAGTACGACTCTGGCTTCCCCTGCTGCCCTACGAGAGCAGCCTGCTCATCGTTCTGGTGCATGTGGTGAGGAATTGGGCCCATGTTGTCGAAGAACTTGGAATAAACCGGCCAGCGCTCGTACTTATTCCACATTTCTTCGCCGATCAATGCCCCTTTCAAATCTGAAACGGCATCAGCCAGCGTGACCTTTTGTCCCTGATGAATGATGTACGACAAACCTTCGTCGTGACGACGGTTCTCGTTTGCTGCTGGAGTGGTTGATGCGAACCAGCGTTCATCGATCCCCCCGCGATCCATACCGAATGCGTAGTAATCATTTGGATGCAGCTTCAGGCGACGACCTGGTTGCAGAAATGACCGTGGAACCCAGGTCGGTGTGAGTCGCAGAATGCCATCGTTATCGGAAAGCGCTGATGAAACCAGTGAGGCGACACTCGCCATAGTTGATCACCTTAAAAGTCTGAATGAAATGAGAAGTCGTCGACAGGGACGATTCTGGGCTGAATTGATCGGCTCAGTAAATTGGGGTTCACAGTTGCGATTACCATTTCTGGAATCACAAAGACTTCACAACCTCATATGAAGATACGGGAATATCAGTCCGTGCTGATTGTGGCGGTTGACTCACAGAATTTCAAATCGATGAAGCGCCAACTCACATCACAAAGAGAGTGACTGGCAATTCTTGCAATTGTTTAGACGTTAGATATCACGTGAAATTTCTTCCCGTAGTCCCAACGCTCGCTCACTGCGAGAGGCTGCGGTCGTTTCAGACGCCCCCTGAGATAGGAAACAACTATGACCATTTCTGTGATTTTTGATTGTGGAAACCGGTGAGACGAATAGAGCCGTCGCGGTAAACATTCAATGTCGAAAATGCGTTATGCGAGTCAGCAGGACCTTCGATCATCGCCATCAGAGTGCAGTAGTGAACTCCCCCGATCTCTCTCAGATCGTTGACATGGTTGTGCCCCTGAAAAACGGCTCGGACCTTTCCAGAGTCTTCAAAAATCTTGCGAACTGTCGCGGCTTCCTTCACCGCATACTTGTTGTCAACGTCCAACCGCTGGTGAACAAACACAATCACCGGCCCCGCAGCCGCTTTAAGATCCGCCTTGAGCCATTCAATTTGAGTTTGCGTCAGATTCGCGTCGGTCCACTGGGAATTCTTTCGCCCATAAGGAGCCCCGTCACTTCGGAAACATCCATCCAGAATGACAAAGTGAACGCCGTTCTCGTCGAACGAGTAGTACGACTTCGACTGTCCCACTTCGCCGAGGAATTCTTCCTTTGTCAGTGCTTCAACGCAGTGATTCCCGAGGACGTAATGTTTCTTTCCTGGCAGTTTTGAAAATTCTTTATTAATCCGCGTGACGTTGGCCAGTTCTTTCTCGACGGAACCGGCAGAGTCAATGAAGTCTCCCAATTCAATCACGCAGCCCGGCCGAGTTTTCTCAAACTGGATTGCAGCACTTTCCATCTTCTTCAGAGTGTCGCGATAGTTTCGACTGCCATTCGAATCTTTGTCTGCATAATGCATGTCCGTAATGAGTCCAACATGCACCAGTGGTTGATCCAGAGATTCATCCGCCAACAGTTTGCCTGAGATCCCTGACACGAGACCACTGCCAAGCAGAAACAGAGTTCCGTTTTGAAGTAAGGCACGACGACCAAGTTGTCCATGAAACGGGTTCTTTGGCTGTACCATTGTCGTGTTGGCTTCTTCTATAAATGGAATGACAGGAAAATGACACACTGTCAGATGTCAGATTCTCAGATGGAGCATTCTCAATGCGATGCACCCTACCGGAATCTGCTTCAGTCTGATCAATCAGTAATCAGGCGTCCATGACATCGGTCTGAGCTTAACGAAACTTTCACACAGGTCCCCCCTCATCAATCCCCAAACAACAAGGAGAGATCGAAAGCAGTGACGCTCTCAATCTCTCCAGTCGTATCGCGGAACAGGTTCGACCTCTCAGGCATCAAAACCTGACAATCCTCCGAACCGGTCTAGAGCAGTTTGCTCTACCGAGTGCCCGCGCAGCGGCCGTTTCGATTGATGAAA
>JBEBTF010000034.1:0-26771 GCA_040393865.1 Planctomicrobium piriforme
TCTAGACCGTACGGTCTATCATGTGGCCGCGCAGCAATCTTCTCAACAGGGAAGAAACTTAAACTCGCTCGATAGGAGAAAAGCTGAATCCCGCGTGCCAGATTCGCTGCATGATTTTGGAAACGCTCTAGTGGCACCAGAGAGAAACCGTGCGGCTCATTAAAAAAAACGTTATGCCAGTCGTTCGACCCAGGCTGCCAATCGCTGTTGCACCTGAGCTTTCCCACCTGCTCCAAACGTCACCAAAGCATTCGCTGCGTTCTCTGCCCCAAGGACTGAATAGATATCTTCTTTCACAGCAGGGGCAACGGCCTGCAATTCGGCGAGTGTCAGATCGGCAAGCCGACATCCGCGTCCTTCACATTCAGCAACGAGCTTCCCAACAATTTCGTGACCGGTTCGCATAGGGACACCGATCTTGATCAGGTATTCCATCAATGCGGTTGCATCGAGGAAGCCTTCTTCAATTCGTGCCTGAATTCGTGCCCGATTCAACTCCGCATGAGCAACAATCGATGGCGCCACCTGAAGACAGGCGTCAATTGTGTCAAAGGCGGTGAACGCTGCGAGTTTGTCTTCCTGCAGATCCCGGTTGTAAGCCATTGGCAGGCCCTTCAGCAGCACAAACAACTGCTGAGAAGCGGCGATAACTCTGGCGGACTTTCCACGAATCAATTCGAGAACGTCGGGGTTCTTCTTCTGCGGCATGATCGAAGACCCGGTGGTGTACTTATCAGGCAGCTTCAGGAACCCGAATTCGGTTGTGCACCACAGAATCCACTCCTCTGCCCAGCCTGACAGGTGAACCGCAATCAACGACAAGACTGAAGTGAACTCAGCGAGGTAATCACGATCGCTGGAGATATCGAGACTGTTGGCAGCCGGTGCAGTGAAGTGCAATGCCTGAGCAGTGAAATCTCGATCGAGCGGCAACGTCGATCCGGCCAGTGCCGCGGCTCCCAATGGACAATAGTTCAACCGTTTGCGGCAATCCGCAAGACGCTCTCGGTCCCGCTGGAATTTTTCACAGTATGCCAGCCAGTAATGAGTCGCACTCACCGGTTGAGCACGCTGCAGATGCGTGTAACCTGGAACTACAACGTCGAGATCACGTTCTCCGCGGCTGACAAATGCATTCTGCAGAGCAACCAGTTGAGCATCGAGCGAATCAATGCAGTTGCGGATATACAGACGAATGTCAGTCGCCACCTGATCATTGCGGGAACGCCCTGTATGCAGTTTCCGGCCAACGTCGCCCAGGCGGCGAATCAGCGCGGATTCGATATGCATATGGATATCTTCGAGCGAAGACTTGTATTCCATTTCTCCGCGACGAATTTCCCCAAGGATCTCGGTCAGACCGGCGCAGATCTGTTCACACTCTTCATCGGAGATCAACCCCACGCGTGCCAGCATTCGGGCATGCGCCTGCGATCCTTCCACATCAACGGCAGCCAAACGGGAATCGAAGGAAATCGATTCCGTGAAGAGTTCAACCTGAAGATCCGTTGGTTCGCTGAACCGACCGCCCCACGCTTTTTGCGACACGTTCTTGTCCTGAGTATTCTAGAGCATTTGTGGTCGTGCTGCCGCGAATTCAGAAATCCACGTTTGCCAGCCAAATCATTGACCACAAACGCCTCCCTGAACGCATCAGACACATCACGTCACCCGACTTCCCGGGGATTGTAGAATCTCTGGACCAGTTCGGTCTATCAAGTGGCCAGACTGATACTTTCCACAAAAATCTTCTGCAGAAATCCAGGCTGCCCCACGGGCTTTCCTCCGACAAGACGAACTGGAATCAACGGGGTTCAATTGAACAAGGGGGACGTGATATCCAGATGCCGTACCTTCTTCCGGTTCCATGTATATGTGATGTGAACGTGTCCATCTTTGGTTTGAATGACCGCCGGGTAACTGAACTCCCCAGGCTCATTCTCCAGAACCAGAATCACTTTCCAGTTCACACCATCATCTGAGATTGCCACATTTAAAGGGGAACGACCTTTGATGGTGTGGTTATAGACAATCAGATGCTTCCCATTACTCAGGGTGATGGCGTCAGTCCCGGAGTTCGGATTTGGCAGGGAACCTGCAGTCATTTTTCCCCAGGTTTTCCCGGAATCTTCAGAACCAATCTGGAAAATCGCTTTCTGCTTCGTGCGACCGATCGCCAGCAGCTTCTCGCCCCCCATTTTCAGAATGCTGGGCTGAATCGCAGAAAATTCGGCTCCGTCATTGACCGGGCCGATCAACTCCCATGTTTTTCCCAAATCCGGCGACCGTTCAAAATGCACGCGCCAGCCATCGTGTTCGCTACTGCTGCCGCTCAGCAAAACCCCACCAGGGAGTTCAACAGGTTTATTTTTCACCGGTCCAAGAATGCCATCTGGGAGCCGCGTCGCTTCACTCCATGTGACTCCGTTATCCGTACTGGTTTTCAGCATTCCCCACCATGTCGATGGACGAGGGCCAACCTTATAGAAAAGCAGCAGCGGTCCAGATGACGGCTGAAACAACACGGGATTCCAGCATGGATGCCGCTTTCCATCAGCCTGCACTCCATTCGCGACTTCAATAGGGGGAGACCATTTCCCGTTTATCTGCCTGGTGACCCAGATTCCAACGTCATCCTCTCCTTCATCCTGTCCACCAAAAAAAGCGGCGATCAGGTTGCCGTCTCGCGATTGTTCAATCGTTGATGCATGAACACTCGGAAAAGGGGCGGTTTCATAAAGGTACTCCGACCGCACGACAGTTGAATCGGCGTAAGCAGCGATCCCGAAAAGCAAGACCATTCCTATGAATGCACCAGAGCAGAAGATTTGCCGCATCGGATTACGCTCCACGAGAACTGCAGAAAGGACAGGAGAGCAGACTATACATCAACCGCAGACAACACATCAATCAACGTGCATGTCACAACATTGGCATATAAATCCCTTTTGTTCAGTCTTGATCGACGCCAAGCCCCCAAAGCCACTGGAAGCCCGACGTCCACCGTCTTCAGCGTTTAGAGCCCCCCTGTCCTGAACGAGTGAAAATGGAACAGCTCTAAACGACAGTACCACAACACGATACACGCGACGCCGGAAACTTGCCCCTTCAGGGGATCTGGCGAATTCTGCCCGATTAGAAAACTCATCTTGAGCAGATTCTGCCGATGCTCGTATAGTGCGACATCACTGCTGCGCCCGAAGTGCAATCTTCCCGGGGTGACACCGGCGTTACAGGGGACATTGAATCAACAATTCAATGTGGATATCCCCGGGGTGCAGACGCAGCTTATGACCCAAGGAGGGATTTTTGATGAGAATGCTCGGAGCCAAGCTGCTGATGGCAGCTGCTGTGTTGATGACTGCTTCCCGTACAAGCGTTGCTCAACAGGGCACGGAACAGCCTGTCGATCCTGCACTTCCTCTCTACACACAATCAGAAGCAGTCACTGGTAAAGTCACTGTCGCCGGGTCAATGACCATGGCTCAACAGGCTTCAATCTGGGCTGACTCTTTTAAGAAAAACAACCCAGGCACCGAATTCCAACTCGTTGCTCAGGGCTCTGTCAACGCGATCCCGGCACTGTTGAACGGCCAGGCCGATTTCGCACTGCTGAGCCGCCCGATCACAGCGGAAGAGGTCAAGGCGTTTCAAGACAAGTTCGGTTACCTGCCAACCGTTGTCGTCCCAGCTCTCGAACAGGTTGCAGTCTACGTCCACAAAGACAACCCAATCGAATCTCTGACGCCATCCCAACTGGATGCCATTTTCTCGAAAACACTGCGCCGTGGTGCTGAAAAACAGGCCAAAACCTGGGGTGATGTTGGCGTCAAAGGTCCACTCGCTGGTCAACCAATCATTGTTCAGGGACGTCGTGATGCCACTGGATTGCAGGTTTACTTCCAGTTGGCAGTCCTCGCCGGCGGGGAATACCGCGACGACCTGGTTGAAAACCAGAGCGGCCTCGACGCCATTAAATCAGTCGCAACCACACCAAATGCAATCTGTTTCAGCGGCTCAACCTTCCAGACCCCAGACGTGAAAGCTGTTCCAATTCTGTTGCAGGAAGGTGTTCCGGCACTCGGAATCAACCAGCCTGGCTACCCACTGATTCGCCCTCTTCAGATCATCCTGAACCACAAGCAAGGGACCCAACTGGGAACCGCTCAGCGCGAATTCTTCAAGTACATTTTCTCACGCCAAGGCCAGCATGACGTCATTATTGGCGGCCACGTTCCGGTCACAGCAGTCCCTGCACAAGCTGCACTTGAAGCAGTTGGCCTGCACACACTGAACTAATCGGGCTCGGCCCTGTCTCCCTCGCTACCGTGCTTGTTCCTGCACGGTAGCCATAACCTGTCCTGTCGGTCGTACAGCAGGTCGTTTATTCAAACCTGATTCATCTTTAAAATTTCTTCGAGACCAGGAGTCGAGTCATGAAACGGATTTCACTGGCCGCCGCCGCACTGGCAGGTTGCCTTGCCGCTTCTGTGCCAGATTCAGCATCAGCTGTTGACCCAACCCGCCAAAACGGAGGGACCCAAGTCCAACCGTTCAACACGACACTTCCCGGACTGGGCGGAATGGGAAATCTCGGAGGCTACTACAATGGCCTCAACGGTAACCTCAGCAACGACCCTCTTTACAATCCAAGCCTGCTGACCACACCGAACTACCCAGGACTGACCACTCCAGTGCTGCCGGGAACCGGAGTCAACCTCACCCCAACTAACACCTTCAATGGCCGTGATCGCCTGAACCCCAACGTCACGCCAACTTACGTCCCACCAGGTACTCACCAGGCACGTAAATGGCTGCTGGGAGTCTACTCAAAAGACCTGGACACCGGTGTTCGCATCCATGAAGTGGTCGCAGGCCGTGCTGCCCATCGGGCCGGACTGGAAGTCAACGATCAGATTATCGCCGTCAACGGATACCAGGTTGGCTATGTCAATGGCCAACTTTTTGACTGCGGAACCGAATTTGATCGCCTTGCCGACCAGAATGGCTGGGTCAGCCTGCTGGTCCAGAACGGACGAGACCGATCTCTGGTGAACGTACCAGTCCAGTTGGATTCACGGTTCTCAAATCTGACAGGCACACTTTCTACGAACAACCGACAAGCACTCCCACAGAATGCAATCGTCACCGTAGAACTTCGCCAGATTCTGTCTAACAACAACCACTCAGCAGCGATTGCATCGCGCCGAGTAGAAAACCTGAACCAGTACCCAATTCCGTTCACCATCGAGTTCGATCCGAACCAGGTGAGCCCAACCTCTCGCTACATTGTGTACGCGAACGCCACAGTCAATGGTCGCGAAATCTACCGCACGGTAAACCCGACCCCGATCCAGGCGATCAACGGCCAGTTCCGCCCAGTCGCAATGCAGCTTGATCAAGTCGCTTTCAACAACGCCGCCAATCCAGTTCCAGGCGGATTCAATAATCGCGATTCACAGATTGCCCAGATTGTGAAATGGTTCAACGACTACCTTGGCCGTAACCCGACCGATCGCGAACTGGTCACCTGGCTCGAAGCGATCAGCCAGGGACAAAGCATGTCTCAGGTCCAACTGAGCCTGCTGTCGAATGAACAGTTCTTCAATAGCTGCAACGCCGATAAACGAGTGTACATCAGCCGTATGCACGAGCTGCTCATTGGACGCGCCCCAACACCAGAAGAAATGGCTTACTGGATCTCACGTTACGACGCTCAGAATGGAATCCGCCGCGATCTCGCTCGCGAATTCCAAGGAGCACTCGGAATCAACTAATACCCAAACGATTGGTATAGACCGACCAAGTGATGACTAACACCAGAACCGGTGCGAGTCCCCAACAGACAACAGCCTCAAGCTCAGCTTGGGGCTGTTTCACTTTAACCAAGGTCAATGGAAAGCCGGAATCGTGAAATCGGAGAACTTACATGCGAATACTCAACCTTTTCATCTCCGGTAATTCTGTAAAAATGAATCAACCGAACTGATTATGTGTCCAAATTGATGGCAAATCGCTCCCAGAGATTTGAATTTTGCGTGAAATACTGCATTTCGCCGCAGGCAAACTTGTGTGATTCTTGACACATCTGTTCACGCCCCATATTGTTTATGACTGGTTCGATATCGAACCTGCGTCGAATGGACTATTCCCATCCGGTTTCGGCCGGCCAGAGAAGAGGCTTCTCATGTAAGCATTGGCGTTTAGCGGCCGGTGCTCTGCGACAGCAGACCTGTTCCCCCCTTATCATAAGCGGGGCATGGTTTGCTGCTGCGAGTGGCCCCTCTTCTCTGTAATGTTTGGACGACGAGTGGGACTTTGTACCCGCTCTTTTTTTTGACCTATTGGTGGCACAACGATCATGAATGGCAATGAGGTCTTGCGTATCGTCGACGCCATCCATCGCGATAAGAGCATCGATAAAGAAATCGTCTTCAGCGGTATTGAAGCTGCAATCCTGTCAGCGGCACGCAAGCACTACGGCGAAGACCAGGAAATTGTAATCAGCATTGCGCGCACATCTGGCGATGTCAGCGCAACACTTAATAGTAAATCACTGCCTCCGGAAGAACTTGGCGACCTGCTGGGACGTATTGCAGCTCAGACTGCCAAGCAGGTGATGATTCAAAAGATTCGCGAAGCAGAGCGTGATGCTCTGTTCGACGAATTCAGCGAACTGCGAACACACCTCGTCAACGGTGTGGTTGTCCGTGTCGACCATGGGGTTGCGTCGATTAACCTCGGAAAAGTGGAAGCGATTCTGCCAAAGAGCGAACAGATTCCAGGGGAATCTCATCGCGTTGGGGACCGCGTTCGCGCTGTCGTTCTGGAAGTACGCAAAGCTGGCAGCCGTATCAAGGTTGTCCTGTCACGTACCCATCCAGAACTGGTTCGACGCCTGTTCGAAGTGGAAATTCCAGAAGTTGCAGAACGAGTGATCGAGGTACGATCCCTTGCTCGTGAAGCCGGCTATCGTTCAAAAGTCGCTGTTTCGTGCAGTGACAACAACATCGACTGTGTCGGCGCATGTGTCGGTGTTCGCGGCTCCCGTATTAAGACGATCGTTGATGAACTCGATGGCGAGCGAATTGATATCGTCCGATGGAACGACTCGCTGCAAGTGTTGATCCCGAACGCGATGCAACCTGCAGAAGTTGAAGACGTCATTCTCTGCCAGATGCTGGGACGCGTGATTGTCCTCGTCAGGGACGATCAATTGTCACTCGCGATTGGCAAGAAGGGGCAAAACGTCCGACTGGCATCCAAACTTGTCGGCTGGGACATCGAAGTGATGACTCAGGACGAACTGGATGAACAGCTCGAACGTTCCGTTGCCGCTTTCGGGCAGATTCCAAAAATCACAGACGACCTCGCCGAATCGCTGGTCTCTCAAGGCTTTTTCAGCTTTGAAGACCTCTCCGTGATTGAGCCAGACCACCTCAAGGAACTGAGTGGGCTGAGCGACGAAGATATCGAGGAAATCGTAAGTTACGCCGAGCGTGAAGCCGAGCGTGAAGAACAGGAAACCGATCGGCGCAAGGCGATCGAGCGGGAAGCAAAACGGGTCGAAAAGGAAGCTGCCGAACTCGACGCGATGACTGGAAATCGACTGGGTGATGAAGCGGAATCCACACCGGATTCGTCAGAAGTGCCAACAGGTGAGAGTACACCTGCGAACGCATCTGATTCAGGCTCAGGACCAGCAGCGTAGTCATGGGGCAGCAATTCAGGCCGGGCCAGACTGCTGGACTCCGGCAACCGGAATCAGCGTGGATGTCTTCAAACTGGAGCATCCTCCGGCAGCAGATTAAGAGCCAGAACGGGATCGCTTATCGCGGTCCTCCTTAAAGAGATCTCCGATCGGATTCGCGGCCGAGTGCGGGGATGCAATTCAGAGGGGTGACGATTGAAAATCCGCATCTTCGCACTTGCGAAGGAACTCGGTGTTGACAGTAAAGATCTCATTCAACAATGCAATGACGCAGGGTTGGATGTAAAGAGCTCTCCGTTAGCAAGCATTTCGCCTGCTGAACGTGACGTTCTCATGGATTATTTGAAAAAACTTGCAGGAGGAAAATCGGCCCCACCGTCGCCGATTGCCCCGGCCCCAACCAGGGTTCCAAGCCCAGCCAAACCGGTCAAAGCAGCCGAACCGGTCATGGCACCTCGGGAACCAGTCCGCCGTGAAGCTCCCACCAGGGAAATTCGCGACTTGGGTGGCCCGCTCTCAGCCCAGATGCGCGTGCGTCGCGCTCCGCCATCAGAATCTGAAGAAAGTTCTGAAGCGACAGAAAAAGCCAGCACTCCAGCGGCGGAAGAATCACGTCCAGCTGAAGTTGCTGAATCAGTCGAAGTCGTCAATACAGTGGAAACTGCCCCGGAACCAGCTGTTCCGGAAGTTGTCGCTGAAGCACCGGTGGCCCTTGAGAAAGTGGTTGAGCCGGAGCCTGTTCCTGTTCTTGAAGTTCCGCCACCAGTCGTAGAACCGGCCGAACCAGTCGTTCCTGTTCCCCCCGCTGTGGAACCACCTCGCGTTAAAAAAGAGGTCGCTCCGCCCGCTGCACAGCCAGCTCCACCAGCGGCACCTTCAGCCCCTCCTGCTATGGCACCTGTTGTTCGTCCGGCACCACTCAGTCGCTCCGACTACATTAATCCGACCGGCGGAAGTTCCACTATTCGTGAAATGCGACCACACGGCACCGTCCGTACCTCGGATCGCGGACCTGAAGAACGGCCACAGGGAGGAGGAGCAGCTGCGTCTGCACCATCTCCTGCCCCTTCACCAACACGAGTTCCAGAAGAACGCCCGATCCCGCCACGCCGCGAAAAGAAGCGCGGACCGGTACTGCCAACTCTGGCAACTCCGAACTTCAAACCACCAGTCATCAAGCATAAAGAGGAAGCGGTACAAAAACCGGACCTTGCTCTTACTGGTGAAGTTCTGAAGAAGAACAAACTCGCAGACATCCTGAAGAAAAACCGGGATGACGCGACTCGTCGGCCGACCGTCGAAGAGGAAGAAGTTCCAGCCACCGCCAAGCCAAAATCCGGGCGAACGCTGGGCCTCGAAGACGCCCGTGAAGCGCGTCGCCGTCGCCGTCAGAAGCCGAAAGGGGCTGAAGATGAAGATGGTCTGATCCGGAAGAGCAATAAGCGTTCAGGTCGACGTGGAACGTCAACACGCATCGAACGCAAAACGTCAGCCAGCATCTCTGCACCGATCACTGTGCGAAGCCTGTCTGAATCTCTCGGGCGGCCAGCTCGTGACCTGTTGACCATTCTGTTCCAGCAAGGACAAATGGTCACCATCAACGACATGCTCGATGACGAAACTGCAATGGAAATTGCAATGGAGCTCGGCGTCGATTTGCAGATCGAACACGAGGCGAACCTCGAAGACGTTCTCGCAGAACGACTCAGCGATACTCAGACAGGTGAGGATGTGCCTTCATCGACACGGCCACCAATCATCACGATTCTCGGTCACGTCGACCACGGTAAGACAACTCTGGTTGACCGGATTCGGTCGGCCAATGTCGCTGCCGGCGAAGCAGGCGGAATTACCCAGCACATCGCGGCTTATCAGGTTGAATACCACAACCAGAAGCTGACATTTGTTGATACCCCAGGTCACGCAGCCTTCGGCGAAATGCGTGCCCGCGGTGCCAACGTCACGGACATTATTGTTCTGGTTGTTGCTGCAAACGACGGTGTCATGCCGCAAACAGTGGAATGTATCAGCCACGCCAAAGCGGCTGGTGTTCCGATCGTTGTGGCCATGAACAAGATGGATCTGCCAAACATCAACGAACAGCGCGTCCTGACCGAACTTTCCCAGCATGGCATTCTGCCTGCAGAATGGGGCGGTGACGTCGAAGTTATTCGGGTTTCCGGTCTGACCGGAGCCGGTGTCGACAACCTGTTGGAAACCTTGTTGTTGACAGCGGAAATCGCCGACTTGCGATCGTCCGACAATGCACCAGCAGACGGCGTCTGCCTTGAAGCCTTCCGTGACGAAGGACGGGGACCAATCGCCTGGGCGATCATCCGTCAAGGAACTCTCCGCGTTGGTGACCTTGTCCTGTGCGGACCGGCCTTTGGTCGCGTACGTGCGATGTACAACGACCGTGATGAAGAAGTACAAGCAGTGGGGCCAAGTACCCCAGTGCGTATTGCCGGTCTGGATGAAGTTCCAGGGGCCGGTGATCACCTGTTCGTGATGGACGACATCGACGAAGCCCGCAAAATCGCAGCAGAGCGTCGTATTCGTGGACGTTCCGCAGCACTTGCTGGACGCGGCGGTCCGAAATCACTCGAAGACTTCTTTGCAACCCGCAATGGAGCGGTCAAAGATCTGCCATTGATCATCAAGGCAGACACCCCGGGATCTCTCGAAGCCATCCGTGGCGAACTGGACAAGTTCGAACACCCTGAAGTTCGAATCAAAGTCCTGCACATGGGTGTTGGCGGCGTTAATGAGAGCGACGTTTACCTCGCAGCTTCCTCTTCAGCGATCATCGTGGCATTCCACGTGATTGCCGAAGACCGTGCCGAAGCACTGGCCGGTCAGGAAGGGGTCGAAATTCGTCGTTACAAGATCATTTACAATGTCACGTCTGACATTCGACAGGCACTCGAAGGATTGCTTGAACCTGAAAAGGTTGAAGTCGCCACGGGTCGTGCTCTGGTCTTGCGAACATTCAGTATCAGCAAGACAGGCACCGTAGCAGGTTGCCGCGTTCTGAATGGAGCGATTGATCGAAACAATCGCGTCCACGTGATTCGCGACCAGACCATTCTCAACAACTATGCAATTGCATCGTTGAAGCGTGAGAAGGACGACGCCCGCGAAGTCCGCGAAGGTTATGAGTGCGGTATCCGTCTGGACGGGTTCAACGACGTGAAAGAAGGGGACTTGCTGGAAGCCTACCGAATTGAAGAACGTAAGCGTTCACTGGAAGACTGAGTTTGAATTTTCCAGAGTCGAACTGAACGTAACATGGAAAATTCCAGGTAGAGAAGCATGTCAACAAGACGAACAGCCAAAGTGGCTGCGGCGGTCCGACAGGTCGTCAGTAACGCAATTCTGTTTGAACTTCGTGACCCTCGGGTGACCGGGGTCACCGTTCTTCACGTCGAGGTCCCACCAGATCTGCGAACGGCAAAAGTCTTTATCAGCATTTTAGGCGACGAAAAGGCTGCACGTCTGACGCTGATGGGGCTCAATGCCGCCCGAGGCTGGATTCAGTCCCGGATTGCAGACGTACTTGATCTTCGCCTGACTCCGGTACTGACCTTTGTGGTTGATCAGGGCATCAAGAAGAGTATTGAAATCTCGAAGATGTTGCGGGAAATTAATCCTCCGCTTGATGACTCTGAAGAGTCAGAGGCTGAAGAGCCGGAAAGTGGTGAATCGGCAGAAGACGATGAGGGCGAAAATCCTTCAGAACCAGAGAAAGGTTCTGCCTCGTAACAAAGATTGTCCCGACCGTTTGTAAATGGCCTCGTTTACAAACGGTCTTGTGGACATCCTGTGACGAAGACTGCTTGAGTCGTTGCAATACTCCAGGCGGTCGTCGGATTTAAAGGGTCAGGTCTCAATAACAGGCCAATCGCCTGCCGAGACGTAATCAAATCACAATGACATTAGAATCGGGAGGCATTGATGCCTGCCAAATCCCTTAAGGCAGCAGACAAACAGACGATCTTGAAAAAGCTCGTCACTGAGATGAAACGCCGGTACGGTGGTTCTCTCCCCAAGCATTCCCATACGGCATTTGAAACATTGCTGTTTGCAGCCTGTCTGGAAGATAGCGGGTACGAAGCTGCAGACGCGGCTTACTCACGACTGCTTGACAGTTTTTTTGATCTGAACGAGATCCGAGTCAGTTCTGTCGCTGAAGTTCAGCAGGCTTTGGGCGAAATCGCTCACGCCGACTGGAAGGCGATGCGGATTCGTGAGGCGCTGCAATTCATTTTTGAAAAGCAGTACTCATTTGACCTTGAGTTCCTGAAACGCAAAACGCAGGAGCAGGGGTCTAAAGAACTTGCACAGATTCCGCACCAGACAGCATTCATTCGTAACTTCACGATTCAGCAGGTTCTCGGGGCGCACGTCATCCCCGTTGACAACTCAATCCTGAAGCTGCTGATCTGGCTGGGACTTGTTGACGCCAAGTGTGATGAAGAAACCGCTGGCGAAGAACTGAAGTCTGGAATCAAGAAACCAGAAGCTCCACTCCTCTGCATGTTGCTCAAGGCAACATCCGTTGACCCAGAGTTGATCGAGCACTTCGCAGACGGTCCGGATGAAGACGAACTGGACCCGTTCAACGCTGCACAGCGTCTGGCGGATCTCTTCAAGAATCCAAAGAAAAAGAAGAAGCCGGCCCCCAAGGCTGCACCTGCAAAGAGTGCAAAATCGGCACCGGCTGTTGCTTCCAAGAAGGCAGAAACCAAAGCTGTCAGTCTGAAGAAGCCAGCCAAGAAGGCGACGGCATCACGTCCAGCCGCAACCAAAGCTGCTGCTCCGAATCGTAAGGTGACTAAGAAGGTCCCAAAGAAAACGAAGAGCAAACGGTCGAAGTAAATCGTTCCGTCGTACTCAGCGCGATTTCGCCTGAAACTCGAACAGAACGCACATACTTAAGGCGATGCCAGTGGGTGAGATCACGTCCCGCTGGCATCGCCTATTTTACGGGATGCATCGTTGCAGGTGTGAAGTCTCACAATCCCTGTTGACCTCTTCCGGCATTTCTTGCCACACTGACAATGATTCCGTCGGCTGATCTCCGTTTCTTCAACGATCATCAGTCGGCCAGTTATTTGACGCTCATGGAGGAGCGATGACACTCAAAGACATTCGCTGGCGTGGAGAATATCTGGCGTTTCGTGCCTTTGCGTGCCTGATCGAAGTGCTCTCTCCTCGGCAGACATGTCGCCTCGCGCATTCTCTCGCATGGCTTTTCACACGTGTCTTGCCCAAGAAAATGAGCCGGTATCATGTTGCATTTGACAACATTCGGCACTCCTTCGAAGGCGAACTCACTCCACGTCAGATCGACAAGATGATCTACGACATGTGGGTGCACCTGTTCCGACTTGTTGCTGAGATCATTCAGTTTCCACGGAAATTCCACCGTCAGACGTTCCGAGAAATCGTGACATTCCGCAATCGCGCGGTCTGTGTTAACGCCCTGCTCTCTGGACGCCCTGTCTTTCTGGTCGGAGGTCACTTCGGCAACTGGGAAGCCACACTGATCACCTTTGGGCACTTCGGGTTTCGCCTCGGGATGGTCGCCAGAAAGCTGGATAACCCTTATCTCCATAAGTGGTTCAAGAGGACCAGAGAATCAACCGGGCACCAGTTGTTATTGAAAGATGGCGGCTGGGATGGAATGACACAGATTCTTGAAGCCGGTGGAAATCTGGCTTTGATGTGCGATCAGGACGCCGGGAAACGAGGGGTCTTTGTCAATTTCTTCGGACGCCCCGCTTCAACATTCCGCTCGATCGCTTTGCTTGCGCTGGAACACAAAGCGCTGATCGTGGTGGGGTATGGCCGTCGTCTGCCAGATGACTTCGACAACAGCCGTTGGGCTCAGTTCGAAATTGGCTGCGAAGATGTGATTGATGTCACCGAGATCGACGTCGAAGACGAAGTTCACTACATCACACAACGATACAGTGAAGCTCTCGAACGAGCCATCCGCCGCTCCCCAGAGCAATACTTCTGGGTGCATCGCCGCTGGAAGACTCCTCCCCGACAGAAAGCTGCTTCGCTGCAGAAAAAGGCAGGATAACTGATCGGAGATGGATTCAGTCTGACCAGTAAGCGTGCCTTATGCAGACAGGCTTGAGAAGACTGTACGGAACGATGTGGGGTGTCTAGCCAGCAGCACTGCGACATTCTCTCGTCGAGAAACGCACTGCGGGTCACACAAGAAACCAAATCGGCTTAGAAGAATCCGCCGCCCCCGCCTCCACCACCACCGAAGTTGCCTCCATTGTTATTGAAGCCGTTGTTCCCGGTATTGCCGATGTACTGATAATAGGTCGCTTGTCCTGGCGCCGACCAATACCCGGGACCATAGGCGGTGCCCACGACCGTACGCTGCTGAGCATCAAGATTGCCCAGGTCGTAGAGAACTTGAGCAACGAGATTCCGGCGAAGTGCATCGAGTTCCGGATCAGCATTGTTGGGTTCACGTTCGACCAACACAGGAAACGGAGCACTGCGCATTCTTGCGGCAATTTCCAGAATGCGATCTTTGCCGTCCGGCGTTAGTTCTGCTGTCTGCCCAACGAAATTCATTCGATACAGAATGAAATCGGCTGCTTCCGCGTTCGTCTGCATGACCTGATCATGAGCCCGAACCGTGCTTCCTAATGGCAATGTCTGAGGAACTGCGTTCGTCGTACGGTGAAACAGTCCCCAGAACTTTCCACCATGCCCGCCTCCACAACAGGACTTACATTTCCCGCACGGATGGGAACGTGAGCAAACGGCTTCGGTCTTGCACTCATTATCTGGACAGGCTGCCTTCTTCCCGAACGGAAAGCTCAGGCCGCCAGCGGATGAATCATGCACCAGACTTCCGACAATCGCGCCAGAAACGGAGAGAACTCCCAGCAAGCGGGAAAACGATTTGTTTGGATTCATTTCAATCCCCCTTGGACCGGTCTGATCTCTCATGGTGCAGCTTTGTCAGGCAACAGATTGTGCTTTTGGCTGTTCTCACCAAATTAGTCGTCAAACAGTTTCTGGACGTTGTCGTTATCGAGTCGTAGAGCGTTGCTGTGGTCTCTGAGCAGAAGTCTGCTGCACCTGACCTGAACGCTGCGGTGACTGTCTGCTTGCTCCCGGCATCGGAACCGGTTCCATCAATTGCTGCTGCCCGCCCTGAGGAGGCACTGGCTGGCCAGGCTGTGGTCCTGCTGGCCCATACTGCGGAGCGTATTGCCCCCCCGGCGGTGGGCCGAACTGCTGGCCAGCTGGAGCATAGACTCCGTTTGGATATGGGCCTTGAGCTCCGCCTGTCGCTCCCGGTGCAATCTGAGGAGTGGCAGTATTGGGATTGAAATAGTTGTATCCAACATCCTGCCCGTAAGGCTGACCGTTTCCGTAAGGCAGCAACTCGTAGTTCCCCAGATCAGCGTTGCCTTCGATTCGGTTGTACTTAAAGAAGTCGTGATCGTTCGGATGTGTTGAATACCAGCCAGGCAACGGTGGAACCTGATCAGAATCCATCGGACGCACAATTTCAGGCGTCACAATGATCAGCATCTCCGATTCGTCTTCCGTGGCCTTCTTCGCATTAAAGAGCCATGTCCCCACGACAGGGATTTCTCCGAGGAATGGAACACGTGTGACTTCAGCGGCTTCACGGCGAGAGAATACACCCCCTAGTGAAATGGATTGCCCTTCGCGAAGCTCTACTCGAGTCTGCACGCGACGCACATTGACGCCGGGGATTCCACCAACGGAGTTTCCACTGTTCAACTGGCTCACTTCAGGAACGATTTCCAGTCGAATCAAATCGTTGTCGAGTAATGTCGGGGTACAGATAATTGACGTACCGTAACCACGAAATGATGTCTGCTGTCCTTGAGCTCCACCGACACCAACGATGGTTGGCACAGCGAATTCTCCCCCGGACAGAAACGCTGCCGGTTCCCCGCTCAGAGTGACAAGGCGAGCGTCATCGAGAATCTTTGCGACCCCATGCGACGCCAGCAAATCAACCGCAATGATCAGATTTCCACTGTCAAAAACGCCAGTCAGGTTGGGAGCCCCCCCTGCCATCGTCGACGTGAGAATGGCACCCGTGCCATTGATTGCCGCACGCCAGTCCACTCCCAGGCGTCGGAGTTGCGAACGCTGAATTTCAGCGGTTCGCACGTTAATCATGATCTGGAATTCACCCGGCAAGCGAAGTTCATCAACGATGTACCAGGAGTTGAAATCGTTTCCAAATCCTCCACCGTTGAGTCCCCCCTGGACTCCACCAAGTCCGTTATTCCCGAAGCCTCCCCCGCCGTTGCCACCGCCATACAACCCGTTACCAACGTCGCCCCCGTTCAGGTAACCTTCCTGGGCAATCACTTCCCCTCGAATGAGATTCATGATGTTCGCAGCTTCTTCGGCATCACGAGCCTGACCGCGAACGATGATCTTTCGAGAGACGGGAATCAGGTAAACTTTGCTGTTTGGATACAGCAGAGACAGCTTTCGTTCGATGCGGCCGTAATTGAGGTTTCGCTGTTGATCAAGGTCCGGATCACGAACCACGGTCACAACGTACATCAACGGTTGCTCCTGGCCTTCAAACCAGAGCCAAAGATCTGTGGAACCGAGTCCTTGACCGATCAGTGAAATTTCGGTTGGGCTGAACTGCACAACATCGAGCAACTGAGTATCAGACCACGCAATTCGACGAATCGGGCTGCGTGTGACAATCAACTGACTGCGATGGTTAATGACCTCCAGCTTCTCTTCCGCTTTCGGCATGGCTTCAATGCGATTATCGAGCGGACGCCGTGGGTCCAGTGTTAATTGAACCTGTTGAACAGGCGGAAGCTGTTCCCCAGCATACATGCCCGGGCGTTGAACCTGAATCGGCTGTTGATGCTGCTGTTGTGCGTTATATGCAGGAACCTGCAGACTGTTCTGTTGAGCGTGCGCAATTCCGGCGATCGAACTCGTCAGAGTCAAACCGGTCACTAACGTCCTCACGGACCTCGCTGACAGGGAGTCGGTGAGCTTACGGAAAAGCGTGTGCGCAGTCCGAGCTCTTATTATGTCGATCGACATCCAATGTCGCTCCTGTCATGGAGTAGCCGGATCGCCCCACCAGAAATGGGTTTGACCAGCCAACTCACTCCCACTCAAAGCAACTCCTCCTGAGTTGCTTTTCTTCACATGGATGCGGTCAATCGGTTCGTGCATACGCAACGCCCCCCGACACTCAGACCTAGAGCATCCCCCCGATCACTTCTATCGTCGAGGAGCGAGAGAGGAATTAAAGCAAATGGGTGTATGAAATGCAGATTGTACTGCTGATTAACATTGAATCGGCATTTCCGTTTATCAAGCAAACTGCACTGGGAAAGATGGGAAAACTTTGCGGAATGCGACGCGTACCAAGAACTTTTAAACCCGAACTTTCAATCAGCGATGGATCGATTTCAGATTCAAAATCACTTTCCTTTTCCCAGAAATGTGCGAATCGAATCATAAATCGCATCTTTGTTCGGGATCTCGCTCAGAATCAGATTCTCGTACTTCTCCACGATCCGTCGGAGGTCTTTAATGAATTCCCCGCTGCCATACGGGCTCTCCACCTGGCCATAACAGAAAAGATTACAGACAGGTAGCAGTTGTTCCTGCAGGAAATTCAAACACTCTTTGCTGTCCTCCCCCCAATTGTCGCCATCAGAGAACTGGAAGCAGTAAATGTTCCAGTCAGCAGGGGGGAAGTCTCTTTGAATTACGTCAGCGGCAAGACGATAGGCCGAGGAGATCCGTGTCCCGCCAGATTCCCGGACACGGTAGAAGGTCTCTTCATCGACCTCGTGAGCAGCCGCATCGTGCACAATGTACCGGCGTTGAATCCCGTCGAACTGGCTGCGTAGCCAAGTATCAATCCAGAACGATTCGATGCGAACGATTTCCTTCTGGTCGTCTGTCATCGATCCGGAAACGTCCATCAAATAAAGAATCGCCGCATTGGTGTGCGGCTCATTGATCGTCGTCCAACTGCGGAAACGTTCGTCGTCCCGGCTTGGAATAATGCGAGGTTGATGAGGGGTGTATTCCCCACTGGCAATCTGTCGCTTCAGAGCTTCTTTATACGTCCTCTTGAAATGCCGTAAAGAATTAGGTCCTGTACGGGAGATGGTGTTGTACCGGTCTCGCTGTGATTTCAGAGAATCTTGACCTTTAGGCGTAATGAACGGCAATTCAAGTTCCGCCCCCAGCATCTCGGCGAGTTCGTCGAACGTGACTTCGACTTCCCGGACATGCTTGCCCGGTTCGCTCCCAGCCTGCCCTTGGCCGTCACCTTCTTCCTGCCCGGAACCGATGGGCTGGCCAACTTCGCCCTCCCCCTGACCAGTTCCTCCTGATCCCTTGTTGCCGTGCTGAAAGTGCGGGATATCAATGTTCGGGACCGGGATACTGACAGTTTCCCGCCCTTTACGTCCGAGCATTTCTCCGTGGGTGATATATTGTTTCAGATCTTTGCGAATCTTTCCCCGCACAATCTCATTGAAGCGCTGAAAGTCGCGATCGATTGACCGTGTCACAGGATACCTCCTGTCTTAAGAACGGTTTGCAAAATCATCCGGCGTTTCTGACACGCACCATTCCGTCAGTCCATGGCGAGAAGAGTTTTTCATGGCCATCGGAGCGACCTCGGCGGTCTGTGCCAGATTTTCCTGATCTGATTTTTTCCATGATCTGAGGCACCATCATACCGGCCCAATTATACCCCGCTCTATTTATGGCCGTCAGGATCAGTCTGAACGAAATTGTCGGCACCTCAGCGAATTGGCAGTGAGTCCAATCGATTCATTCGAGTTTTCTGTTTGCCAAAGAGCGATGTGAAGGCAGAACCCTGATTGACAGTGCACAAAGTTATGGCACCATAAACTCGCCAGACAATTCAAGGCAACCAGCCTTATTGCATCTCAGGGAAGTTCAGCGACACGCTCTCTGTACGCTAAGTTTCAAAGCACTGAGTTTTCAAATAACAGGCACCTCATCCTGATCGGGCGGCGTTCATTGTCGTGATTGACAGGATCGTGATGATCCGGGAACAAACAACCGTGACCAATTCAACGATTCAAAGTTCGTCAAACATTCACACCTCTCAGGCAGTCGTCTGCTCACGACATGGAAACCCAGTCGAGGTTTCTCACGTTGAACAGCAGAAAATCCCGACCCCCAAGGCCGGGCAGGTTCTTGTCCGTATGTTGGCAGCTCCTATCAATCCCTCTGATTACCTTTTTATCCGCGGCGATTATGGAATCGGCCCCAAACTTCCGGGAGTTCCCGGCTTCGAAGGTGTCGGCATCGTTGAGAAAGTCGGCTCCGGCTGGCTGAGTCGAGGACTTCTCGGCATGAGAGTCGCGGTTCTTTCAGAACAGGGCGGCACATGGGCGAACTATTGCGTCACCTCGGCCAAGACGGTGATTCCACTTCCGAAAGAACTGACCGACGATCAGGCAGCTTCTTTTTTCATCAATCCCGCGACGGCCTATCTGCTGACCCGGGTAATCCTCCCGGTTCCCTTGGGGAACTGGATCATGCAGTCTGCCGCGGCGTCCTCGCTGGGGCGGATGGTAATTCGTCTGGGAAGACACTTTAACTTCCGAACGATCAACATTGTCCGCAAACAGAGTCAGGTTGCCGAACTGAAACAATTAGGGGCCAATGCGGTCATTGTTGCCAACGAACAGACAACGCAAGAAGAATTTCGGAACAAAATTCGACAGATCTGTCTCGGGACATTCCCTAAGTTTGCCATCGACCCAGTGGGGGGCCACATCGGTAGCCTGATGCTGGATGCGCTGGGACAAGACGGAAAGATGCAAGTCTTTGCGTCCCTCTCTGATCGCCCGATCTGTGTTCATCCTCGGGATATCGTAGTGAAAAACCTGAAGATAGAAGGCTTTCTGCTGAACCGGACCATGGAGCAGTTTTCACTGAGACAGAAGGTAAAACTGGTTCGCACTATCAGCAGACTTCATGTTCAGGGGATCTTTGGAGTCGAGGATTTCCGGCGTTTCCCGCTTTCTCAACTGAATTCCGCACTGGCAGAGACCGAGTCCGCCCCTGGGGGAGTAAAAGTGATTCTGGCCCCGACGACGAATTCATCCGATTGAAAATTGCCCCGACTGTCCAATCCAACTTCCAAGCAAACTTTTGGAAGAAATCGCCAATAGTACCCCGCCCAAAAATTGGTCAATGCTGATCAGAGCATCGGGTTCACCAACAATGCACCCGATTGTGGTTCGCATCTCGCCTCAACCATAATTAAACTAGGGGACGTTGAAACCTGAGTTGACAGGTTGAAGAACCTGTTGAGTGCAGGCGAATCTGCCTGTAAACACTGTTCAGGAACCTGTCAGGCAGGGGGATCACACCATGATGCCTCCTGATTTCTTGCCTGCGTCTCCCGTTGAATGACTCATTTTGCCTTGATGCACTGCCGGTTCGCACTTTCATCCATTGAAAGAAATCCGGTATCAGCCTTCGGGGCAGATTTGCTTCAATCCATAAATCAAGTCTGTTGAAGTTCTGTCATGTTTATCGATCGTGTTGAGTTAGAGTGTCGGGCAGGCGATGGCGGCAAAGGCTGTTGCAGTTTTCGTCGTGAGGCATTCATTCCACGGGGAGGACCGGATGGAGGAGACGGCGGACATGGTGGCAGTGTCATCATTCGCGCCGACGAAAACCTGGGAAGCCTTTCAAGCCTCGTTGGTCACTTCACTTGGAATGCCGACGCTGGCCGACCGGGCGAGGGTGCACTCTGTTCTGGAAAGTCGGGCAAGGACACCGTGATTCTCGTCCCACCGGGAACGGTCATTAAGGACCGGAATGATGATTTTGTCATCACAGAACTCCTGCATCACGGCCAGGAAATCACGATCGCCAAGGGAGGGAAAGGCGGACGCGGAAACAAGCGATTCGCAACCTCTGTCGAACGCGCTCCACGTCACTTTGAAGACGGAGAGCCAGGCGAAGTTCGTGAAATCACTCTCGAATTGAAGCTGATTGCTGATGTTGGCCTCATCGGGAAGCCAAACGCCGGCAAGAGTACACTCCTGAGTCGACTGTCGCGGGCGAAGCCAGAAATCGCTGCCTATCCATTCACCACGAAATATCCGAACCTCGGTATGGTGCGTGTTGGCTATGAAGATTCCTTCCTGCTGGCCGATATCCCGGGGTTGATCGAAGGGGCACACGCCGGAGTCGGATTGGGACACGAGTTCCTGAAACACGTTCAGCGAACAAGACTCTTTGTGCATCTGGTCGAGCCCACCCCAATGGATCAAACGGATCCAGTCACAAACTACCACCAGATTCGGGAAGAACTGCGTCTTTACGATCCTGATCTCGTCAATCGCCCGGAAATTCTTGTCGTTACCAAATGTGAACTTCCCGATGCGGAGCCAATCGCGGAACTGCTCGAAGAAGACCTTGGGCGGCCAGTGCTTCGCATTTCATCAGCAACCGGTAAGGGGCTGATTGAACTTACGAGACTGATTGTCGATCGACTGCGAGAATTGAAAGAAGAAAAAGAAGAAGCAACGTAATTCGCGTTCGCAGAATACGAGACCTAAAAAGCGGAGTGATCTCTTCATGGAGACCACTCCGCTTTTTGATGCATTAGATGCCGTGTCTGGCCGTCACTGAATATCAATCACCAGCGTGCTCTCACGGGCGACACGAGCGGGAGGTTCGTCTCCTGCGGGGCTCTCCTCTTCATGTCGCAATTCAACGAGATACCGCCCCGGCTTCAGATTATTGAATTCAACCGCTCCGATGTCGTCCGTTTCAGTGCGTTCCTGAAACCCCTCTGGCCCGGCGATGGAAATGCGAGTTTCAGTTACAGGCTGCCCATTGTAGAAGGCAGAGATCGTCAGCTTGCTCCCATTCCATTCCGGAACCAGATCCAGAACAAGATCAGGATTTGAGCGGACTTTTGCGATCTTGTTTCCCTGTACTCGAATATACTTCGCATAATAAATCTGCCGCGAAGCTCTCGCCGGAGCGTCAGTTCGTGGCCCTGCCCCTCCCTGTCCAGTTTCGCCCTGACCTCGCCGATCCGCACCAGCGCCCCCACGTGAGCCTGAGGCTGGAGAAGCACCAACTTCACAGACGGCTTCGAGTTGATGAACGTTGTCAGCAGGAATCTTCCCAACAAATGCTCCAACGTCACCGGAAACGACACGAACCATGTCGACCGGCTTGCGTTCTGTTTCGCTTGTTGCGGCAACCAGCTTGAGCTGACTGAGCCGGTCGAGCATGGTTGAGCTTCCCGGCTCTGCAGCATCCGCGAATGAAGCAGTCGCCGCTTCGCTCTTTCCACCGGCTGGACGAATTGAAATCCAGAGTCCATGTGCCGATGCAGTGATCGGTGTCAACGACGCACAGAGCAACGCCAGCGTCAACGTTTTCTTCATGAGTAGCTCCTCAAGGCACCCTTCGACATCGATTGTCTTCCAGATGCGTTGTCATTGTTTCGAGATCCTTGCCGGGCACACTTCTGCGTGGCGACATGAGAGACCGATACGGTCCAGAGCACCTTGCGAAATCGTCTCCACGCTTCCGCCACGCGGCGAGTTGCGTTTCGTCAATCGAAACGGCCGCTGCGCGGGCACTTGGTAGAGCAAACTGCTCTAACGGCCTGCGACTGTGATCAACTCGTGCATGCCAATCCCGATATACGTTGCAGCCATGACGCTCACGCCCAGACAGATCCCCCCGAGCAATCTGGTGCGTTTGATCTGCCACCACATCACAATTCCGGAGATGCCCCAGAACACCATAATGAAGGACATGGCATCCACCATAATTGCCCAGACCCAACGCATGTTGGATTCGTCAGGGGGATAGCCATGTGCCATATGAAGACGCAGCAGGAATCGACGAAACGACATCGCAGTCCCTTCACTGGCGTCTGTCGCTTCGGTTCCGGAAACTGATCCCGTCAAAACGTTGTAGGTCACCGACCACTTTTTCCCTTCGCCTTCGATCAGAAACGTCAACGGGTTCAAGCGGATTTCATTAACCTTCGCGGTCTCCATTTTCAGATTGCGAAGAACCTCTGGCATGGCAAACGCAACAGCATCAAGAGGGGATTTGCTCAGCATCAATCCGCTGGCAACTGCGAACGGAGCCGCTGGCAAAGACGGTTGAGCACTACCTCCGGAGCCACGTTGGCGGCCACCTGATTCAGCACCACCTGGCCCGCCCCCTTCACCGCGAGCCCCTTCGCCGCCTCCGCGACGTTGTCGGCCTTCAGCTGATCCAGCACCGCCCGAAGATTCTTGACCTGCCGGACCACCCGGTCCACCACCAGCCCGAGCACGCCCTCCTGCCGCACCGGGACCACCTCCACCGGCAGGTGTTCCCCCCTGCCCAGCAGGAACCGCACGGATGGTTCCTGTTCCATTCGAATTCATCGAAACGCTGTACTGTTTTTTACTTTCATCAATCAGAGAAACACTGAAGCCACCGCGACCAAAATTGATGGCGCCAGGATTGAGCAACTCGTACTGAACCTTGCCTCTGGCATTCAGAGCATCGACAACTTCCGCAGCAATTTCCCGAGCTTTGGGCAGCTTCGCGAGTTCCGTCCCTTGAGTGTGACTCTTGGTGATTGCAATCATCTGCTGATCGGGCCAGACTTCCGGATGATTAAAGAGGAACCCTGTGACTCCATACAGGAACACCCAGGGAATAAGCAGAAGACCGGCATAGAGGTGCCCGCGTCTTGTCAGGTGCAAAACGGCCTTCAAAACTTTGCTTCTGCGACGCACGGCAGGCATCACACCATCGTTCGCCGCAGAATTCGCACGAATCTGCTCGATGGGTGATAACTGCGCCGACTTCGAAGATATCTTGCCTGAATCAATCGCTCCTCCAACGGCGGGAAGCTCACCGACCAAAGAGGACTCGGATGTACTGGCTGGGGGAGGATTCATGCCGTTAGTCCTTGATTCTTTATCATCACCCATCATCTGCCGGACGCCGGAAACACTCCCCGATCCCGTTTCACAGGGAACTACTGGAGATTAATCCGGGTAAAAAATGGAAATTGGGGGGCAGGTGAAATGGATTCCGTCATCGCGATAGGTGGGAACTGTTCGTCAGATTTCGAAGGCAGAACGGGGGAAGGCGACCTGCTGATAAGTAAGCTCTCACCAGATCATTCTGTACCTGCAACTCATCAATCATTCCACACTGCAAATTGAGACTGAGTCTCAGTATTCAAAACCTTAACAGGAATATGACAGGTCAGAAATCGCGTTGCAAGTAAAACGAACAGGAGATTTTGATTTGACGGGCTCTGATTGTCCCAGAGCATCAACAACAAGCACGGCGCGACAGCAAGAAAGATGCAAAACTAATAGAAATCAAGATTTGCGTAGAAGACGAAAAGCCACCCCGGAGGTTTGCTCCCGATCAAGCCCCCTCCGCCGCTGGCAGCTACCTGTAGAACCAACCACGACGCCAGAAGAACACGATCATCACCAATGCAAGAAGTCCCATCTCGGCCAACGCCATGGGATATCCAAAATACCACTTCAATTCTGGCATATTGAGCGGTGATGAATCAGGGCTGAAATTCATCCCATAGATGCCAGCGATCAGCGTCAGCGGCATAAACACCGTTGTCATCAATGTCAGCACGCGCATCACATCATTCGTCCGCAAACCAATTTCAGCGAGAGCCAGTTCCTGCAGGGCGACACAGGTTTCGCGATCCGTTTCAGCGACATCTAAAAGTTGAACGACATGATCAAGACAGTCTCGTAAATACACCTGTGTCTCCGGGGCGATGATACGACTTTCCTGACGCACCAGAACGGCGATAGCATCACGATGCTGCCAGAGCAGTTTGCGAATGAAAAGCAGGTTTCGACGAACATCATGCAGGTCTGACATCGCGTGACGACTGTGTCCGCCAGCAATGTTGACGTCAATTTCTTCCAGCAAATTTCCCAATTGCTCAAGTCGGGGGAAGTAAGCATCGATAACGGCATCGATCAATGCATAGACAAGATAGTCAGCGTTGCGTGTGGTGATTCGACTCCCTTTTCGAATCCGCTCTCGAATGATGTTAAAGCAATCCTCGCTGTCTTCCTGAAATGTCACCACAAATCCCTGCCCGAGGAACAGACTCAACTGTTCACTATCCAGCATGTCATCTTCATACAACATTCTCGCTACGACAAAGAGAACGTCTTCATACTCTTCGACTTTGGCTCGCTGATGCACATGCAGAACGTCTTCGAGCGCCAAGGAATGAAGCCCATACTTCCTTCCAATCTCGGCAATGATATGAGCATCGGCAAGACCAGTGACATCCAGCCAGACAACCTGATCAGGCTGTGGTGTCGGGAGGTCTTCAACCTTTTTGACCTTCAATTCCTGATAAGCAACGGAACTGAAAATCGTCGCCCGAATTGTTGTCGGGTGCTTGGTCTTGTCTGAAACGAGCGTCCCCGGCGCGGCCCCCGGTTCTGTACGACGATGAAAGTACTTCTTCTCACCTTGGTGGCTGAACCGCGAGAACTCGCTTGTTTTAGTTGTCATCCAGTCACCCGTTCAATGCTGCCACCAGGTAATCGGCGGATCAGACGCTTCATTTCAAGGACAACCAATGTCGACAAAACACGATGTGATTCGAGATCGGACTTGGCCAGGATGGAATCAATCGTGACAGCGCTGAAGTCCACCAGATTGAGTACCGCCTGTTCCTGTTCATTCAAGTTCAACTCTCTCGCAACAGCGACAACTTTATCCGGACTGATTTTGACCGGACTGACCGTCGGCCCAAGGACATCTATGATGTCTTCCACCCGCCGCACGAGTACGGCCCCATCTCGAATTAAATCATGACAACCTTCACTTGTCACGGTGTCAATCCGTCCTGGGATTGCAAAAACATCCCGTCCCTGCTCCAGAGCGTGCCTGGCAGTATGAAGCGATCCGCTGGTACGCGTCGCCTCAACGATCAAAACGCCCTGCGACAGACCTGCAATCACCCGATTTCGTTGTGGAAACAATCCTCTTTGGGCGGAACGGTTCAAGGGGGACTCGGAAATAATCGCTCCTGACTGCGTAATCTCCTCGGATAACTCCCGATGCTCTGGTGGGTAAATATGATTCAAACCCGGTGCACAAACAGCGAGCGTTCTGCCTCCGCCCTCCAGCGCTCCCCGATGTGCAGCCGCATCGATTCCGCGAGCAAGCCCGCTGATCACAGTGATTCCCACCCGAGCAAGCTGTTGCGAGAACTTCTGGGCAACCGTACGCCCATAATGAGAACATTGGCGCGACCCAACGACCCCAACAGAGATTCGATCCTGTTCCAGCAGCGTCCCCCGGTAATAAAGAACCGGAGGGGGATCATAAGTCTCCAACAAAGACCGCGGGTAATTCGCCTGATGCTTGAACATCACCGAAGTCCCGGTATCGCAACAGAGTTCCCATTCCTTCTCCGCTTCAGAGAAGTCACTCCGCTTGCGAATCTCCGCCGTCACCTTGGGACCAATGCCATCGACGCTCAACAGTTCCGCTGGGCTTGCTGAGAAAATGGATTGAGCACTTCCAAATCTCGCCAGCAAGAGAGACTGATATCTCGGGCCCACACCCGGCGTTAAATTGAGTTGTAAAAGCGCGAGAGACTCATCGTCGAGGAATTGATGCACTGCAGGCCCGCAATGGTGATAGGTTGAAACTGAATATTTGAGAGAGCGCTGGCAGATGTATGGCTAACAGGCTGCTAAAGCAACCCTGCCTGAATCGGCGCAATCAAATTGTGATCGCTTCATCAGCCCTGCATCGCAACCAACACAGAGCAGTATTATGAACTGCAGTCTGTCAGGCAATCAGTTCCCCCTCTTCCCTGTCAGGAAGGCTGCTGCGAGGCCAGATGAGAGACCAAAACGATCTACAGAAACGACTCTTTTTTCACAAAGATACTCTGAGGAGCCAGTCTTCCGGATTGAACTTCCAGAATGCCAACGAGGCC
>JBEBTF010000035.1:0-26472 GCA_040393865.1 Planctomicrobium piriforme
TAACGCTCCAAGCCTTGAGCGTCTGTTCGATGACGGCCCGGATCTCGACTAGAGCACTTTCAAAAATCATGTGGCGAACCTGGCACGCGGGATTCAATGTTTCTCCTAGTGAGAACGCTGCTGCGCGGCCACACGATAGACCGATACGGTCTAGAGCTGCAGGTTGAAGCGGTTTATCGCAGTCAGCACGGAATTCCGCGAGCGACTGCAATTGAATAAGCTGCAATGCACAGGAATCGATTGCAACGAAAGCCGGACGATTATGGTCGTCCGGCTTTCTGTGTTGAATTCATCTCTGGTGAAGGAGCACTGTTAATGGCAAAGGTGACCCGTCCCCCCACTCCATTAACTCCCGAAGACCGCCAACAGATTCAGCAGTACACAATTGCCTCTGCGGTTCCCTTAACGGCCAAACAGATCTCTCAGCAGGTCAACGTATCACGAAAAATTCGAGATACGGAGATCGAACCGATCCTGCAGGAATCAATTCTCTCCGGACAGGTGCACATCATTCCTGCCACAACGGCAACAGGCAAGCCTCAATACTGGGGTCAAAACATCGATGAAGTCGCTGGCAGAGCATTCATTGATGTTATCCAACAATCCGAAACCCCGTTGACGCTGACCGAGATTCTCAAAAAAGCCGTTGTGCCCGCGAAACTGAAAGAACCGGCTGCACTTGCTCAATTAAGAGCCGCCGTCGTATCAGGTAAAATCCGGGAGATTGCGCCGGCATCAGGGAAAGGCAAGCCCCGTTACTGGGATCGCGATCCGCTGGAACAATGCCGCCCGCTTCTCCTTCAGGCGGTCCTTAATTCGCCGGTGCCGGTTGCAGCAAAAACGCTCATCAAAGGGGTAAAGCAACTCCCCGTCGCAGTTTCCGAATCGGAAGCAATCGCAATTCTGGACGAACTGGTCGAAGCAACTCAGGGGCAGTCCTCACAGCTGTACAGCATTCCGGCGACGACCAAAGTCGGCAAATCGCTGTACTGGAACCACGATCGCAATATCTGGGGCAAGCAACTCGCCCGACAGACACTTGAGACGAAAGGGCCACAACCAGAGGCGACAGTTCACAAGGCTGCCAAATTCCTGACAGACAGTGAATTTACGAGTCTGATTGAAAACATGCTTGCCGCGGGGGAGTTGTTTCTGCACCCGCCGATCGGCAAGATCAAGAAACCGCTTCTCGCATTACAGCCACCGCGGCCTGAACCTTATCTGCAACCGGTCGCACAACAATTGCAGACAACAATCGCATTCCTTCGGTCGGCTCAGGTTCCAGAAGACCAGCTCCGTCGGGCACTTGTTCAACTGGTAGAAGGAACAGGGGTCACGTTCGGAACACCAACACCTGCGCGTTCTGCTTCGCCTGCACCTTCTGCTGATCTTGAGGCATTGATCAGGCAAATCGAGCCAGGTGCTTCACAAGGAGCACTTGTTGGAATCCGAGACCTGCGCCGCATTGCAGGCATTTCCAAATCAGATTTCGACAGCATGCTTCTGGAACTCTCCCGACAAGGGAGAGTCTCTTTACATCGACACGATTATCCGGCAAGCCTGACCACCGACGAAAGAAATGATCTCGTCGTCGATGGACAGGGAACTTACTATGTGGGCGTCGCGTTACGGCAAAATCGCTGGTAGCCGCTTCGGGCACACACGCGAGCCACCTCCGGTTGCGTCTCCACCGGTGACGCATCAAAAATGCAGTTCAAATGGGAAGGGCAAATGAATCCATTTCGTGACGGCATTGTTGCTGACCCCTGGCGTAACCAGCAGAGCGATGTCCCAGACATCCATCACGCAGTTTTCCAACGATGCCTTGATGGGCTGGCCCATGTCCGCCAGCAACGAAGCTCGGCAGGACTGCTGATTCACGGGGAAGCCGGTAGTGGAAAAACTCACCTCCTCAGCCGACTTCGAGCCACGCTGACTCCAAAGGCTCCCACAGCAACAGACCGGGAAGAAACCCTGTTCGTCTGGGTCCGTTTACAGACCAGTCCCCGAATGATCTGGCGCACAATGCGTCGAACACTGGTCAACGACTGGTTCCGTCCTGTGGCAGGGACACGGTCACAGTTCGATCGCATCCTTTCGCATCGCCTCGCAGAAATCCGCGTTGCAGAAGGGGATCTGGAACCGTGGATTGAGTTCATGCAGGAGAATCATCCAGAAGATCTCTCCTCGCTGATTGATCAGATTGCGACCTCACTCGATCTCGACCGCAACACTGCAGTCGCGTTTGAACACCTGGCCTTTGACCGTCACCGTCGCGACCTCCGAGCGTGGCTGAGCGGGGATTCTCTGCCAGAATCTTCGCTGGAGAAACTGAACCTGACTCAAGAGGAAGGAACCGACGAAGAACGGGAGGAAGAAAGTCAGCGCGTGGTCACGATGCTGTGTCGACTCGCTGGAAAAAGCCTGCCCATCGTCATTGGGCTCGATCAGGTTGAAGCGTTGCAACTCTCCCCGCGCGATCCCGATGCTCTATATGCGTTCGGAAAACTGATCAGTACGCTGCACGATAACACCGACAACACGCTGATCATTTCCTGCGTGCAGTCGGCATTTGTTTCGGAGTTCAAAGACCATGCACGAAGCGCCGACTACGATCGAACGGCGTCCCTCGGAGCATTTACGCTCGATACGCTGAATCCGACTCAGGCTAACGCGCTGATTGCATCGAGACTGGAATCCGCCGCCACATCCGCCGAAAGCAATGGCGACACACACGCTGACAGATCAGCAACATGGCCACTTTCAGAAGCAGAATTTGACAGCCTGTTTACACAGGATCGTCCATTAACTCCGCGCCGTCTTCTTGCAATCTGCGCCGACCGATACGAATCTCCCCGTTCTGGCGATCTTGAAGTCGCTCTCCCGTCGATGTTGCCGCCCGTTGATCCCGTTCGACGAATTGCCAGTTTTCTGGAACAGAAATGGGATGAGCATTACCGGAAACGCAGTGAGCAAAACAGACCTGAACAAACAGAAGAGATCATCCGTCACGGGTTCCCGATCCTGAACCAGCTTTACCATCCAGACCGCCGACTCGTCACGGATGAGCAACTGCAAGACGTGTCCCTCATCTTTGAAGTGGGACTCGCCCGAGTTGGATTGGCCCTTTGTGCTCAGTCGAATATGAATTCGCTGGTCGGGCGACTGAAGCGTCTGAAAACGCAACTGGCGACGCGACGAATTCAACGACTCGTGCTCATTCGAGATCAACGCCTCCCGATCTCGGCAGGCGCCAAAGCGGCTCGAACCAATCTGGAAGATCTGGAGTCACAGGGAGCGACTGTCCTCTACCCACCGGTAGAAGATCTCGTTGCCATCGACACTCTGCGAGACCTGATTTCAGATGCCAAGTCAGGCGACCTCGCTTGCGACGGTGAAACAGTTGCTCCAGCAGAAGTGATGAACTGGATGCGCGATCACCTTCCGAAATCCCTTCAACAATTCGCGTCAAACGTTCTGGGGCAATAAACAAACCGGCTAACGAACCCTGTCGCGAACCTGCTGGGGCTCCACGGACATTTGAAGAGGACTCAAAAAAAAATCGCAGCACCTGATTACAGGCGCTGCGATTTATTATTCAACACTCAACGAGTCGCACAGCAAAACTGGTCTAGAGCAGTTCCAGAAATTATGTGGCGAATCTGGCACGCGGGATTCAATGTTTCTCTTATTGAGAACGCTGCTGCGCGGCCACAGGATAGACCGATACGGTCTAGTTGCTGCCGAGCACGATCAGAGTGAAGTCTTTTGCCTTCAGACCGTTTTCAGCCAGAACCTGACTGACAGTCTTTGAATCGTCCTTAGCGAAGAGCTGTTCGGTCAATACACCGACAACGTCGCGGTAGAAGACGCCCATCTTTCCATCAACGATTTTCTCGATGATGTTTTCTGGCTTCTTGGTTGCGCGAGCTTCCTCGGACAGACGAGCACGTTCAGCCTGAACAGCAGCTGGGTCAGCCTGATCAACAGTTGCCACTGCTGGTTTCATAGCGGCAATGTGCATGGCAACGTCGCGAAGAATCGCAGCGTCTTTTGCGGTGCCTTCAGCCTGGAACAACACAGCGGTCTTGCCGTCGTGGTGAACGTAAACACCAACTGGACCCTGAACGCGTGAAATTCGGTTCACGACGATCTTTTCGCGGATCTTGTTGACGATTGATTCGTACAGAGCGCGAAGGGTGCCTGTGCCGTGTGGGTTGTTCTGATCAAGGAGTTCTTCTGCGTTTGCAGCACCTGGGCCAGAGACGAGTTGCTCAACCAGTGCGTTACCGAGTTCAGCGAGAGCTTCGCTTCCAGCAACCGGGGCTGATTCGCACAGGACTTCGACAGCAACAGCTGATGCGCCGCCATCAACAACTCGGGTGAAGATCTTGCCTTCGAGGGTGGAATTCGAAGCGCGCTTGGCGATCACCTTTCCCACCTGCTCCTGCAGAATCTGAATTGCCTTTGCCTCATCGCCACCGGCTTCCACCAGAGCTTTTTTGCAATCCATCATCGGCAGGTCGGTTTTTTCACGCAGTGCCTTTACTGCTGCGGCGGTGACTTCGGCCATGGCGGCCCCTCCTTAAATCGATAGAATGGTCAGTGTAACTTGTTTGGTGATAATCACTTCAGCGGTGCCGAGTCTGAAGCAGGGTTCCTGCGAACCAGTGGCCAGATCGATTCAGGGCACGAACTTATGATGCACCGAGACCGGCGCAGGTGATTTCCAGCATTGTATTTTTGCGAAAAACCGTGATATCGACAACTGGAACGGGTCCAAAAGTGGAATTCAATGATTTCAATCAATCTTGATCCGAGAATTTCCCGTCTCACACTCCCACGTCGACCGCTTATTGAGCAGCGTATTTCACAGGATCTTTCAAGCCTGCATCAGTAAATCCTTGCACCCGTAAAAGACACGCATCGCAGTGCCCACACGATTCCCCTTCAGGAGTCGGGTCATAGCAACTGTGAGTCAGGCCATAGTCGACCCCCATTCGAGTTCCTTCAGCAATGATCTCTGATTTCTTCAGATGGATCAGGGGCGTGTGCACACGGAACTGATCTTTTCCCTCAACCCCGGCCTTGGTCGCCAGATTCGCGAGACGTTCAAACTGCTCAATAAATTCCGGACGGCAGTCAGGGTAGCCACTGTAGTCAACTGCATTGACGCCGATGTAAATATCAAACGCCCCAAGCACTTCGGCCCAGGCCAACGCAATCGACAGAAATACTGTGTTTCTGGCTGGAACGTATGTGATCGGAATTGAGTCTTCCGATTCTTCCACACGATCTTTCGGAACTTCAATTTCACTTGTCAGAGCCGATCCCCCGAACTGTCGCAGGTCGAGAGTGAGAACCGATTGGGCCTTCACGTTGAACGACTCACAGATTCGTTTCGCCGCTTCAAGTTCGTCACGATGTCTTTGCCCGTAATCAAACGTCAGAGCATAGCACTCAAATCCGTCTTCCCGGGCATATGCCAGTGCTGTTGCTGAATCGAGCCCTCCGCTTACGAGGACAACAGCACGACGCGGGGGAACAGACGATCCATTCATGACAACAACTTTGACCAATTAGAAAATGCGAGAAACGAAACCAGCGTGATCGGGAGGAATCACGTGCGTGCAGCATGCTCACACGTCTCACTCCAAATGAAACGACGACGAGAGACGCACCCCCATCATTCCGCTGCGGGAAGTATACCGGATTCAACGAAAAGCGGCACAGCAGGAATTTTCCCACTGTGCCGCCGTGAAGCACAAATCACCATCTCAACATACGTTTAACGGAAGACCGCATGCCGCTGATCCCCACCTGAAAGCAGGTAGGCCAGCAGATCTTTGAGTTCTTCTGGATTCAACGAATCGACCAGCCCCACCGGCATCTGCGAGATCGGGGATGGCTGCATTTCATCGATTTCACTCTTCTTGATCACTTTTGGTGGTGCGTCTGCATCGGGAGTGTAGACATAAAGTTCATCACCAATTTCGACAGCACGCCCCTGCAGAACCTGACCATTCGTCGTCACGACCTGATGAGATGCATACTGATCGGAAATCACTTTGCTTGGTTCGATAATCGAATCCAGCAAGTCTGGCAGCGGGAACTTGGTCCCGGCAGTTGAAAGGTCAGGCCCAATTGAGCCCCCTTCTCCATCGAGACGGTGACATTTTCCGCACGAAACAGCAAAGTAGATCTGGCGTCCCTTGGCATAGTTTCGCTTGGACAATTTCGTACCCACAACTTCCAGTGCTTCCTGGCGAGTCCACTTACGACCGGGACCTTTTGGAGGAGCGACCTGTGGTGGTTCGGCAATCAACGAGGCCGATGTCAGAGCCTGCAATGCCACGCGTTCACTTGGGGAACAGGTGAGAATGGCGTCATCCCGCATCTGCGACAGGAACCGGCCAAAGCTGTTTCCACCTGGATGCTTTGCGGCATTGATGAAGAACTGGAAATACTCCTCACGCTCAGGCATCGTCCATTGTTCTTTCTGATTTCTCAGAACGAAGGCAAAATGAATCGCGCGAGTCGGCGGCATGTCGGCCATCATCTTGGCAATGGTTCCGCCGTATCGATCGCTGCGAGTGACCAGATGCTGCCATGCTGGTGGCTGTTCAGGCCCCAACTCGCGCATCACCTGCAGAGTTTTGCGAACAACACCGGGAGCGTTCAGATAAACCATCAACTGACTCAACTCTGCGTTTTCCGCATAAGTCGCAGCCGGATAGAGCGGGTTCATCTTGGCGATGACGTCAACTCGATTGGTTTCGTTCGGAGTTCCCAGCCGAATGAAAACGAGCTGGTAGGCACGCAAGATCGCCAGTCGCGTCACTTCGTCCTGAGCGGCGTAATCAATTCCATTCAGAGCCGCAATTGCGGCAGTCTGGTCTTCAGGCTTGCCTTGACGAGCCAGAGCAATCACGCCGTCAATGCGAGCCAGTACAGGCAAGGATACGTCCGTCAGCACACGCTGCCGCCAGCTTTCAACCGGTTGGAACTCCAATGCGATGCGAGCGGCATATCGCAAGAAGCGATCAGGTGAGCCCAGGTGAGCGAAGATCAGATTCAGATCTCCCCCGGCATGACCATGCATTGCTTCGAGTTGATGACGAAGGTCTCGCTCCGCTTTGCCATTGGCGTCTTTCGCATCGACCGGAGCCGTTGGTTCATCTCCGGCGTAGCGAATGCGATAAAGAGTCGACTGTGTCCCACGGCCTCCGGCAGTGAAGTAAAACGCCCCATCGGCACCGATAATCGCGTCCGTCACCTGCATTGGCTGACCAACCGCGAATTCTTCTGTTGTGGCCTTGTACGATGATCCATCCGGGGTGAGGTGGATGGCGTAAATCATGCTGTAGGTCCAGTCGAGCAGATACAGCGCCTTCTGATACTTCGCAGGGAACTTTGCTCCGTATCCGAAAGTCACGCCGACTGGAGAACCTGGCCCCAGATCAACAACTGCTGGCAGGGAGTCTTCATAGTAGGCGGGCCATTTCCCGGTTCCGCTGCGCCATCCGAATTCACTTCCGCTGGTTGAATGCACTGCTCGGGTTGGACGATACCATGGAGCCCCGAAATCCCATTCCATGTCTGCATCGTACGAGAAGAGTTCTCCATCAGCGTTGAACGCGATGTCATATTGATTGCGATATCCAATGCTGATGATTTCGCGTTCTTTCCCTGTCGGGTCGATCTTCATCACCCAACCGCCCGGCGCGAGAATCCCTGCCGCATGTCCGTTGGCATCCCAGCGACGCGGCAGCAGAAGGTCTTCGCCCCAGTTCTGTGGAATCTTGCTTCCAGTGATTCCTTCTGGCAGCTTCGTATGGTTTCCAGCACAGAGATGAAGTGACTTCCCATCCGGGCTTGGAATAATGGCGTGAGGACCATGCTCACCTCCTCCGGCGATCGGAATCAGGTGTTCGCTCGTGTCGATGATGCCGTCGCCGTTACTGTCCCACATGCGATGGAGACCGGACTTTTCGCCGCCATTGATGACGCCGTAGAGCGAATCAAATGCCCAGGTGAGTCCCTGAAATCCGCTCAACTCGATTGGCAGCTTTTCGACTTTTGTTTCTCCACCGTCCTGCGATGGAGTGATGAGAAAGAGTCCAGCGTTCCCTTGATCCGATGCAATCAATCGACCTTTCGGATCAACTGTGACTGACACCCACGAGCCCATCGCTCGGGGAACTTCGAACAGACGTTCTACAACGAATCCATCCGGGACTTTCGCATGAGTTGCCACGGATGGTAATTCGCTTCCGATCTTTCCGTCATCAAAAACAGACTTTGCGACTTTCTCACTGATACTGCCGGACCAAGGGAGCTTGCTGTCTCCGACGACCCCAATGGAACGAACCTTTGCCCATTTGCTGTCATCGAAATCGGTCTTCGTCCAGTTTGCAGGAGCTTCGTCCGATCCGACCCAGGTCGTGTCTGTTACGATTTCGAGAACCTGCCCCTGTTCTCCTTCGACCTTGACGATCGCCAGTGCACCGGCGCTTCCGCCTGCATTTTTGGCTTCAACAGCGATCACATTCTTCCCTGTCACCAGTTTCGATGTGATGTCAGCCGTTGCGAAACTTTGCCACGTGTTGTTCTCGACGACTTTCTGCCCGTTCACAAAGAGAACACAGGCATCATCGACGCACACAGCAGCATGGGCTGCCTTCACTTTTCCCGAGATTTCAAAGGACTTCCGCAGCTGAATCGTGGAATTCGCCTGAGGCTGCCCTAACCAAACCCAGTTCGCTGCTTCGGCCGCCGCTCCCACCTGACACGTCAGGAGGAGAGCAACAGTCGCTATTGCACCGGCGATGGTCCTCAAAAGACCTGGCATACAGAAATCCTTGCTAAAGCAATCTTCGAAATAACGTGGCGTTTCTGGCACGCGATCTTCAGTCTTTTTCTTATCAAAAAGGCTGCTGCGAGGCCGGATGCGTCGCCAGGTCCATCTTAATACAGACGTGAACGATGTCCGGTGGGAATCAGGCAATCGAATCTCGCAAACTTAACAGATCCAGATTCCACACAAGACACCTGCTATGCAGGCACGCCACTTGCATCAATTTGGAATGATGAATAACAGATCCGATTTCAGCAACTGACATTGATTGATTCCATTTCAAATTCGCCAGCGCCCTCGTCCTGGCCCTCAGGATTACAAGAAAACGAACACGTTTTTTGTGTTTTCTGCAAGCTGTCAGATTTTGAGAGATGGAACAGTGAAAGGAAATTAGTAGGGTAGGAGCATCAGAAACATCACCTGATTCCGGACGGCCAGAAACGATTCAGGCCACTCCCTAAAAAACCGACCCAGAAATTTCACAGAGGCGCCCCATGTCGGATCGTTTTGAAATTGAACCAGAACCTCGCCCCAAATCAGGTATGAGTGGCTGGCTGAAACTCCTGATCGGGTTCGGAATCGCCTCCACAATCGGCGTCGCGATCTGCTGTGGCCTTGGAGTCTGGTTCTTTACTCAGAACATGAAGTTCACTACGGATCCCGCAGAGATCGCCGCCCAAACAAAAGAGATCGCATCGATTCAAATTCCGGAAGACTTCAAACCTGAAATCGGGATGCGAATGTCAATCGGGATGAAGATGAATGTCGTCGCCTATTCTCGCAAGCCTTCTGGGTCCCTTGCACTTGTTCAGGTGACCGTCCCTGGCCAGGTTGATGGGAACAACCAGATGGGCGAAGAAGAGATGAAAAAGTCAATGGAGCAACAACTCGAAAGGCAGGGGCAACGTTCCAAAATCGACATAACGTCACGTGAATCACGAAAAATCGTTGTCGATGGTGTTGAGCGGAACTTTGAATTCATCACAGGAACGCTTCAGGAGAACAAAGCCGAAGTAAAACAGATTCAAGGAATGTTCCCCGGCCGAGATGGCCTCGCTTTCTTGCAGATCATGGAAGGTGCATCGGAGTACAACGAAGAGGAAGCCATCAAAATCATCGAGTCGATCTCGACCAAGAAAGAATAAGCGAGAAGTCGACCCGCAAAGAACAGGAAAGCCGCACATGACTCTCGTCGTGTGCGGCTTTCGCTTTTGAAACAGTTCCGCATTGATATGCAATGCGTCATTCCAGCATTGTTGCAATTACTTCGTGTAAATTTCTGGTGCAAGCGGCTCGAAGTTCGCCTTCTGGATCGGCTGCTGTTGTTGCACAGCTTCAACCGCGGCGTGCTGAATCGCTGCACGACGTTGAGCAGCCGGGCCAATGGAACCATCAGCGATCATCTGTCTCAATGATGGCATCAGTTCCAGCTTCTGATCAGGCTTCGCTTTGGTCGACAGACTCATGTCATAGACCACAAACTGCTCGCCTTCACGGACCAGCTTGATCTCGGCATCAATATTTCCATCTGAAGTCCGCACCACATTCATGGTCTCGTCGAGTTCAATCGACATCACTTCGTTCATCAAAGGTCGCATGTATTGCTGACAGAAGGATGGAACTTCATTCAACTGCCGCCAGGCAATTCGGTCGAGTCCTTCTGCTGAATGACGAATCAGTCCAGTCAGCTCTTTCTTTACAAGTGCGGTATTGAACGCCTGCAATGTCAGCAGAACTTCCAGATTGGACTTGAGAGATGTCGGGCGATTCAACGCTGGTGTCTGAACATCATCAACCACCATCCAGCCTCTGGCGACCTGAAGAATCAGTGTCATAGGGACACCACCCTGATCAACAGTCACCTCGGAGACGTCCCCGCGGAATGTTGTCGTCAGGATCTCGATTTCTCCCTTCGGAAGTTCCGGATAGGGCATAATCGCGAAGCAGGATGCTTCCGGACGGCTCCAGACTCGATCGTTGAAATTGTTCGACGACAGTTCTTTCAACTTCTTGATGTCCCGATCGACCAGAGCCGCGACATAGACGTTCACGACCGAGTGAGTCATGAAGACAGACGACATCCGGCGGACATCTTTGTCTCCCTTCTCAAACATGGTCACTTCATCGACACGGAACTCGGCGACGCCTTTGCTGCCATCTTCCAGAGTTGGTTCTTCTTCACGCAGAGTCAACATGTAAGTGGACTCCTTGTTCCGCAGCAACAACTCGACACGTTTCACAGAATCCGTGCCGTCGGTGAATTGCCGTGCTTCATAGCTGTCAGCAAGCAGTTCAGTGACTGGCAATGGAATCTCTGTCAGGTCAGCAGCAGACAGGCACTTGTTGAAGAACTCTTTGGAAGACACCTTCTGCAATTCGTCTTTCTTCGCTTCCTGATACGCGGCGAGGAACGATGAAGACAGATTCAATGCACTGACCACTTTGGCCAGCGAGCGAATCCCAGTGGATTCCTTAGAACTTGGTTCAATTGCCAGATCGTGGAGTTTCCAGTCGTTACCGGAATTATGGAGTTCCAGATAGAGACTTCCCTGTGGGTGCGGAATCACAACCAGAGCTTTTGTTCCACTCAACCGTGCATCCGGCTTGAATGTGCTCTGTTGTCCGGGACCGGCGATCTCCTTGGAGAGTTTTTCAAACCAGTTCGGTGGGAGTGGTTTCAGAGTCTCTTGCAGCGCTGGACTACAGAAAGCAAATTTCTCTTCGCGTGTTCCTTCACGCCAGGCAATCAGCAATTCACGGCAAGTCAGCAACAGGTCCATCTGCTCTGTCACAGAGCGTTCAACAACCAGACCACCGCCTGAATCCTGCTTCAGGATCACATCGTGAACCACCCACTTGCTCTTATCTTTGGCGAGATGGTACTCGACCTCTTTGAACTTCGTTTTATCCTTTTTCTTCTTGCCCTCTTTATTCACGTCATAGACTTTAACAAGCACCTTTCGCTTGTTGTTGTCCAGATCTTCAACCGAGACGATTTCCACATCTCCGGTCGGAATTTTGAGTAACTTCAACCCCTTGGCAGAATCTTTCTGCCGCAGAGCTTTCTGCTCAAATTCTTCCGACGTGATCCCTTTGAGACCGTCCAGATTTTGAGCCTGCATGTTCTCGGCAAAGCTCTCAATCGCACGTTTAGAAAACATGCTGGTGCAGCCAGAGGTCAGGCTGGTCGACAGAGCGATCACTAAGATCCAGGACGGGCAGCGAATCATAGGAATCCCGAAACGGCTCAGGCCGAAGTCTCACCGAACGAGAATCCGGTGCGACAGGGTAGGTGAAATACGATGGGACGTAATGACAGGACTGGCGTTTCTCGCACAGCGGCCCCTTAAACGTCAACCCCCACAGACACCGGAAATCCCTGACATTTTTCTTCGTATCGGGTCCGATTTTTCGGTTTTCACGCCCAAAACACAGCGTTTTCCGAACAAACCCGTCTAGACACACATTGCGATATCCATATACTCCCCGCGCCCTGCTTACCGGCAGGTTTAGCCGATCAGTGGAGATCGACGGCATAAATTGCGAGTCAAGCCGCAGGAATTCCCTTCTGCAAGCTGCGCCTTTGCGTTTGATGTGATGCCCCGATCTCCGTCATTGAATTTTCTCCTGAACTGAACGAGGTGGGTCATGTTACGACCGCTCGCCCCTATATTGGTTGCCTGCCTGATGTTGACGTTGTTCGCGTTGACAGGCTGCACCCACACCTATTCGCAACCATATGGATACGGTGGGTACTCTGGGTATCCGACCTATCCTCAACAAATGGGAACTCCCTATCAGCAGGCTCCCATTCAGACCCTGACACCAGGTCAACCGTATGTTCCCGGGGGCGCGGTCTATCCAAACACCGTTCCACAGGGGGCAACGCCGACGTTTCAAAACCCAGGAACAGGTTTGCAGCCCATTCCAGACAACAGCACAAACGCTCCGACGTTCAATCCGAACACCAGCCCTAAAGCTCCAGATCCTTACTTCAACAGCACTTCAATCAGCCCTGTCTCGCCAAACCTGAGCGCAATGCCGGTTGGTCGAACGACCGAGCCTTCTGCCCTTGCTCCACCGGTTGGCAACCTGAGAGAACTCACTCCAACGTCGGCAGGGTACGTTCCAGTTCCTCCAAAGATGCCAGTGAATGCAGCTCCGCCTGCTCAACCATTGCCGATGTCAATCGGTGCGGCTCCAGTCGATTCTTTTGCGACTCCCAAGATGGGCCCGCTCCCCGGCCGACCACTTGATTCATCTGCGAACAACGCTGGTCGTATTGAGCAGACCTCAGGCGCAGAACCGCTCTGGGATCTGAAGGCGAACTAGAGCAGTTTGCTCTACCGAGTGCCCGCGCAGCGGCCTTCTCGATTGATGAAACGCAACTCGCCGCGTGGCGGAAGCGTGGAAATGATTTCGCAAGGTGCTCTAGACAGATCAATTGCTCATCTGGCCGCGCATCAGCTCTCTCGATTAGAGAAAAGCTGAATCTCGCGTGCCAGAGACGCTGCAGGGTTCTGGAAATGTCTTTGACAGTTCCGGCGCCCTCTCTCCTTCTGCTGACTCTTCATAGTGAAAAGCGGGCTTAGTAACTTGCGACTCAAGACAATGCGTCGCAGAAATCGCGTCCGCCATCAAGAGCATTTTCTCAGACAATAAATCGGGTTATTCCCGATCGCTCATCCGCTCCCGACGATCCTGAACGTGATCTGCTGCACGACCGGTCACAAACACCGCGACCGCATGAAGCACGATCCCTAAGCCCCAGCCAGCCAACGGCCAGTAGAACCAGAGTCGGTCTGGGGAATTATTGAGATTCAATGCAATCAACCCGGCGTTCACCGCGAGATAAATTGCCAGGTGAATGAAAAAATTACGAACAGCAATCTGTTGTGCTTCTGCATGTGATACTTGGCGAAGGCTCATTTTTGTCTCCGGACTCCGTCTGACCTGATTCTGAACTCGAACAGGAAGACATCGCATCAAGTCGTCTTCAAATTCACGGCGACGACTTGCTTCGACTGAATCAGAGTTCCTTTCAAATCACCAGCACTGTGTGTCACCACGCTGGAACCAGATTCACCAATGCCATCCACTGAAATCCATCATAAGTGCCATTACACAGAGCAACAGATCAGATTCAGAACCTTTTCCTGATTAAGAGTTCACCATCTGCCGCAGGCATAAACTCGCCCCAAGACAGAACTTCTTCGCTGTAAGATGCCTCCCAGTGTCATGGAGTTGCGGTCTGATTTCGGGAGACGACGGAAAACAGGTACAGCATCTCACGGGCAATCTCCCGTGACCGTTCGTCATAACGTTCCGCTTCCGCTGGAGTCTCATCTGCAATTTTGGGGTCGTCATAAGTCAGTGGAAACCTTGCGGTCGCCCCGTTCACAATCGGGCATTTCTCATCGGCATCACTGCAGGTCAGAATCGCAATGAAATCCTGTTGCGGGTTGTCGTGGTCATGATACGTCTTGGAATAACAAACCATCGCCGGACGCTCTGCTGAGAATGTCACTTTATACCGAGGGTTAGATGTGCTCCCGAAATCAGCAGGGGCCTCCACAACCAATCCAGCCCGACGCAGTGCCTCGACTGTTCGCGGATTGCAGGCGGTTGCTTCCGTTCCTCCGGAGAACGTCGTCACACCGTCTACGCAGTACCACGCCGCGGCAACTTGTCCCCAGACCTGTCCAAAATGGCTTCGGCGAGAGTTGTGCGTGCAGATGAAAACAAGGCGAACAGGACGTTTGGCTGCCTGAAGGGCTCCGATTTTCTCTGCGAGCCCGTCCAACGCTTCCCGCCTTGCTTTGGGAATCTGCTGAAACTCGGCCAGTCTGGCAAAGATGAACCGGTTCACTTTGGGATACACATCTGCCGCTGAGGCTTCAAGGGGAAACTCTGCCATCACTCCGGGAACCAAACACAACATCAGGCACAACGCCCGAACAGATCGAAATCGCCCCATCAATGTTGACTCTCGCATCAGTAACGTATTCCCCTTCCAAGAAACTCCGCTCGCGCATGCAGAAAATCCCTTGATCCATTCAGACCTTGGAAAAGCCGCATTTCTGTTCTATTCCATCAATACGGACAGCTCAAAGAAACATCAACCGATCTGCAATTCTTCTGGAACATGCTCCAGCCCTTGAACCGTTGGGCTGGTCTCCTTAATGTTGCCTGTTGGTTATCAGGCCTCTGCATGAATGAGGCGATCAGCAAGAGGCCCCGGCCTCCAAAATCGAGAGTTTCATGAGCAACGCAAAAGTGCAAATCCGTGTTGGGCACAGTCCTGATCCCGATGACGCCTTCATGTTTCATGCTTTGGCAAACGACAAGATCGAGACTGGAAACTACCAATTCATTCACGAGCTTCAAGACATTGAAACTCTGAATCGCCGTGCTTTTAACGCAGAACTCGAACTGACAGCAGTCAGTCTGCACGGATACGCTTACCTGACTGACACCTATGCCATCTGTGCCTGCGGGGCAAGCATGGGCGACAATTACGGCCCGATGGTCGTCACCCGTGAACCTGCCACGATCGAAGACCTTAAAGGGAAAACGATCGCTGTCCCGGGAACCCTGACAACAGCCTTCCTCGCATTGAATCTCTGCCTGGGGGGCAAACCTCAGACACCGTCGAAGGAATCTCACGTCAGTGGCGACGCTGGCACATTCAAATATGTCATCCACCCATTCGACGAAATCCTGAATGTTGTCGAACGTGGCGAAGCAGACGCCGGACTGATTATTCATGAAGGTCAATTAACCTACATGAATCAGGGACTCAGCCTTGTGGTTGACCTTGGGAAATGGTGGATGGAGAAAACTGGCCTGCCACTGCCGCTGGGAGCCAACGCAATCCGCAAGGACCTTGGGCAAGCTCAAATGCAGGAAGTCACACGCCTGCTGCGGGAAAGCATCGAATACGGCCTCGATCACCGCGAAGAAGCCTTGGGGCATGCACTGAAATACGGTCGTGACCTCGATAACCGTAAAGCCGACGAATTCGTCGGAATGTACGTGAACGACTGGACGCGCGATTTCGGCCCTCGCGGTCGTGAAGCGGTCGCTCGCCTGCTCGATGAAGGTTATCGTGCTGGACTGATCCCGAACCCAGTGAATCTCGAATTCATCTCAGGCTAGACCGTTCCGGTCTATCATGTGGCCGCGCAGCAGCCTTCTCAATTGAAGAAAAGCTAAATCCCGCGTGCCAGAGACGCCACATGACTTCTGGAAATGCTCTGAACCGTTCCGGTCAGACAAGCGAATACGAAAACAGCACACCAGACCGGTGTGCTGTTTTTATTTTAAGGCGTCCAGCTATCAAACAGGCTACTCAAACTGTTCGACAGGAATGTCTAACGGTTGATTCAGAAGAAGCTGACGTATCATTCGTGATGTCGCCGGAGAATTCGAAAGTCCGGCTCGAAAATGCCCTGTCGAAAGCACAAGATTCTTCCAGTTGGCAGGTCTTCCAATCCAGGGATACCCACGCGCGGCGAACGGTCGGAAGCCTGCCCATGTTTTCTCAACAGGGACCTGTTCCAGTTGTGGAACCACTCTGTGCGCGAACTTGATCAGGTTGCTGACAGCCTCTTCGGTGTTGGCCTTTTCAAATCCGACATCCTCTTCAGTGGCTCCCACCAGAACACGACCATCGTCTCGCGGAACAAGATAAAGGCTGCCGAACTCCAGTGTCCGCTGAAACAAACGTTGCGGGGACTGAAACAACACAATCTGACCGCGAATCGGGCGGACTTCGAGATGGAGTCCCAATGGAGCAGCAACCTGATCACTCCATGCACCCGATGCGAGAATGAACTCGCCTGCTGAAAACCTGCCTTGCGGGGTCACGGCAGACAAGATGCGTTCCCCATCAGTTTCCCAGCCAGTCACAGAGTGACCTGATTTCAGCGTGACTCCACTCCGCTCACAAGCAACAGTCAGAGCCTGAAGCAGTCGCGGGTTCCGAATCTGGGCCTGATCGACCAGCAATACACCAGATTTCAACTCACGTGAGAGTGCCGGTTCAAGTTCCCGTAGTTGAGCCTCGTCAAGCTGTTCAACAGCAGCACCGACTGCAGAAAATTCAGCGATCAGTTCTGCAAGCTGGTGATCCCAGTGCAGCAACAATCCCCCACAAGGGCGATACCCGATGTCGATGCCTGTCAGTTCCTGAAGATGCTGACTGACTTTCGGCCACAGCCTTGCACTGAGGATAGCCAATTGATGCGTGGACGCATTGCCGGGATTTCCCGGTGGAATCATCCCAGCACCCGCCCAGGAGGCCTCACGACCGAAATCCCCCTGTTCGAGTACCGTGATGTTTTTGATTCCGTGGCTCGCAAGCTCCCAGGCGGCCGAGAGTCCAATTACTCCCCCACCGACAATGACAACATCTTGCATCAACGTGCTTTCAAACTTGCAAAATAGGCGGCAGCAATTGTTGATGCTTCTTCGCCATAAACAGTCTTCAACGCCGCAGTCGCAGTTTCACCTTTGACCATTGTATTCAGGAACTCGTTGAACTTGGTCTGTCCTCGTTTTTCAATCAGGAATTTGACCACGGAATAGCCGATCGCTCCAGTGGCAGCAGGCGAGAACGTGCCATCCACAAACACGTCATCAGGGCGACTGACAGCAGGGGCAAGCGCCACCGCCTCATCACGCCATGCCTTAACTTTTGCTGGCCCAGCAAATGGTTCCGCCAGCACTCGGCCGGCCCCCTGTGCAACCCAGAGAGCAACAGGACGGTCCCCACGTTGCAGGTAAGCGACAGTTAATTGCTCGGTCAGCAGTTCCTTCAGATTCGGCCCCTTGGAAGGATTGTCTCCCTGATCATTCAGGACGATATAGGCGTCTTCGTGCCCAAGCTTCACAACGGCATATCCATGGATCTCGTTATTAGGACGTTTCGATTCCACTGCAGTCACAAACTGGTCGAAGTTCGCGCGGTCACCCCAAACGAAAATCGCAAGACGTCCTCGCCATGCCTGACCGCCGCCGTACTCTTTCTGAATCTCGGCAAGCTGAGTCTGCGCGATCCCCTGAATCGCTTCCAGACGCGACTTGTCGACGTCACCAGCGATCAGAAACTGATCCGAAACCAGTGGAGAAAATGGAGCGGACGAGACCATTTTGAATTGGGATTCTGTCCGGGAATTCCGTAGATCCCGCATCTCGTCTTCGGACTTGGAGCCGAACATGTTCTGCGCCATTTCAGCGGCAGACGGCACGAAAGATCGAATCGGGGTCAACGGGTCTGCTCCGTCAAACGTGTTCCCCTCTTCAAACCATTTCTTCATGTCCTCATAATTCTTGCGCGTGATCCGTGCCTGCCCTTGAGGCATTCTTGGCAATTCGAGCCCTCCGACCAATCGGAAGAAGCGGCTGTTTTCGTGATCGCCCGGAATAATGACTTCGCCACTCTCGCCCCCCTTCATGATGTCGAAGTAGGTCTCGACTGAAAGCCCACCGGATTTCCGATTTCCGTTGTGGCAGTTCAGGCACAGGTTCGCCATCCAGGGAGCAATGTCACGAGTGAACTTAACGGTTTCGGTTCCGGTCGACTTCGGGAGTTTGACATCTTTCTTGGCCTCTTCAAAAATCAGATTGGTCAATGTCATCTGATTATTCTGACCATCAAATCGAGCCCCGTTTTTAATCCATTTGCCGATGGTCTCTTTTTCCGCTGCGGACAACCCCATCCCATTTGGTGGCATCTGTCCTTTGCCCTGCGGAGCATTAACGCGAGCAATCAACAGGCTATAAGCAGGATTGCCCGGGATCAGCAATTGCCCGCTTTTTCCACCGGATTGCCAGCCAGCAAATGTATCCAGACGCAGCCCGTTTCGAGGGTTGTTCTCCCCGTGGCAATTCAGACACCGCTGATTAATAATCGGAGCAACGTCCTTCACAAAGCTGACGTCATCTGGCTTTTCTGCCCCTGGCTTTGCGGCTGGACCAGCCATTCCGCTCGCTTTTTCAAGTGACGCACGCTGACGAGCAATGAGATCCGAAACCCGTTTGATCACAGGGTCTGTTTCTTCAATCCCAGCTTGCGTCGCGATCTCTTTCAGTTTTTTCTCAGCGTCCCCCAATTGGGTTTCGGCGGCGCTATAATCTTTTTTACGAATGAGTGAAGCAGCCTGCCCCACCTGTTTCGTCAACGCTCCCAGCTCTTTTCGAAGCTCTGAGGTGAGTTGCGCTGAGGCACTCGAACCTGCCGAGACAATCAAAAATGCCAGCAATCCCGCTATGAACCAGTTGCGCTGCATGTCGCCCCCAAAAAACAGCCGCAGGAGTAAACTCAAGTCGAGCATTGCCAGGTCAAGTTCTCATCGCACCGAAAAACACCTCACAAAAGATGCGAACAGAGCCAGCCTGAAGTCTGAATCATCAACATGCCAGACTGTGACATCGCCATCGCAATGCAGTCCGACAGAAAGATCCCCTTGACCATGACACCGGAGAACGATGCCCCTAGTCTGAGTCGTGGACCTGACTGGAATACCAGTCGAGTCAACATTTTGAGTATAAGACTCTTTCTCCTTCCCGAAAAGGAGTTGAGTAAAATCAATCCGTACTCTCCTGATTCTCGACATGCATCTGCAGTTTCTTTGTGAGTGATCTGAACTCAGGAAGTATCTTCTTTTCTATGCGTGATTTGTGGAATCCTCCGGACATCTCCTCCCCTGCCAAGGTGCATCTCATTGGCATCTGTGGGGCCGGGATGAAGGCACTGGCCGAGTATTTTGTTGACCGGGGTTGGCTCGTTTCCGGGAGTGACGGCGCTCCGGACCGACTGACGCTCCAGACGCTCACCAGTCGGGGGATCACGATTTACACCGGTCACGATGCCCGTCACGTTTCGAGCGAGACGCACCTTGTGGTCCACAGTCCCGCCGTATCCGACACAAACCCTGAACGGCAGGCAGCAGCAAGCCTTAACATTCCCTGTTTAAGCTATGTCGAAGTGCTTGGTGAACTCTCGCGACAGGCAACGACAATCGCAATCGCCGGAACACACGGGAAAAGCACAACGACAACGATCCTGGGAACAATTCTCGACTCAGCTCAACGCTCGCCAACAGTCATCAGCGGAGGAGAGAGCCTCAATCGCAAAGCGAATGGTTGGGCAGGAAAAAGCTCGCTGTTTGTCGTAGAAGCCTGCGAATTTCGCCGTCACTTCCTCAATCTCTTCCCTCAACTCGCCTGCATTCTGGGAATTGAAGCTGACCATTTCGACTGTTTTCCTGACCTGAATCACGCAATCGAAGCCTACGCCAACTTCATTCAACGCATCCCGGATAGGGGAACCCTCGTTTACCGATCCGACTGCTCGGCCACGAGACAAGCCCTCAATCAAGCCCCCCCAACAGGCAGCATCCAACAAATTTCGTTCTCACTGGATGACTCCACTTCTGACTGGCAAGCGGTTGACCTGAATTCCTGCGGCCACGCTATGGAGTTCCGACTTCGCCACCGGCAAGAAATTTCACAACAGATCACACTTCAAGTGCCGGGGCGTCACAATGTGCTAAATGCTGTCGCCGCAGCAGCCTGCGCCAGCACCGTCGGCCTCGCCCAAGCAGAAATTGTTGCGGGAATCGAGTCGTACCGCGGCCTGAAACGTCGCCTGGAGTTGATCCGAACGTGGCACGGCGCCGCGATCATTGACGACTATGCACACCATCCCACCGAGATTCGGGCCGCAATTTCCGCGGTTCGTGGGATGTTTCCCGGTCGAAAAGTCATCTGCGTCTTCCAGTCTCATCAGGTTTCTCGCACAAAAGCCCTGCTGAACGAATTTGCCGCTGCCTTAAATCTGGCCGACACCGTCTATCTGTTTCCTATTTTCGCGGCACGTGAAACAATGAACGAAGAGCACGTGTCACTCTCGCAAAAATTGCAGCAGCAAATCACTTCGAAGACAGGGTGGATAGCAAGTCTTGACCATCTCTGGGGAACACTACAGACTGACGCTGACAACGACGCTGTGATTCTGACCTTGGGAGCGGGCAACCTCACCCGCGTACATCATGACTTTACTGACTGAATTCGCCGACCAAATCCGACTCGATGAACCACTGGCTCAGCACACGTGGCTGAAAATCGGCGGGCCTGCGCAAGTCTTCGCGGAAATCAAATCCGTAGAGGCACTTAAACGCATCGTCAAAGCTGCCGAAGCGGAAGGTATTCCCGTCCGCATCCTTGGCGGGGGCTCCAACCTGTTGATCCGCGACGAGGGTGTCAGCGGGCTCGTCATTCAACTGTCTGGTGATGAGTTCAAACAAATCACGACTGAGGGAACAACGGTTCGCGCTGGGGGAAGTGCCCTGTTATCGCACGTCATCTCCCAAACGGTGAGCGCCGGACTCGCTGGACTGGAATGTCTGGTTGGTATCCCAGGAACTGTTGGCGGGGCAATCCGCGGGAACGCTGGGGGCCGTCACGGTGAAATTGGTCAGTTCGTCAAATCTGTCGAGGTCATGACATCCCAAGGCGAAATCGTCACTCGCAGCGGTGATGCACTTACCTTTGGATATCGAACGAGCAGCATCACTGATGATGTGATTCTCTCTGCAGAATTGGATCTGAAGACCGGCGACATCGATGAACTGACTCGCCGGATGCGTCAGGTCTGGATCACAAAGAAAGCGTCACAACCGTTCTCATTCCAGTCCGCAGGTTGCATTTTTAAGAACCCACGAGGATTGAGTGCAGGCAGTCTGATCGAACAGGCCGGCTTGAAAGCAATGCGAATTGGCGGAGCAGAAGTCAGTGATCGTCACGCCAACTTCATTGTCACCACACCAGGAGCCACATCTGCCGACGTGCTGAATCTGATCAGTGCAATTCAGGCACGGGTTCGCGAACACCACGGCATCGACCTCGAAACCGAGATCACGATCTGGTAGCGGTCGTTAATCTGTTTGAAAAAGTTGAAGGCAGGAATCAGCAATGCTTCCTGCTTTCTCTCGTTTATACTGACTGAGCCTGCATCAACTGAGTCAGCTTTGATTTAGAGCACCTTGCAAAACAATTACCACGCTTCCGCTGCGCGGGCATTCGGTAGAGCAAACTGCTCTATAGCACTTCCAGAAATCCTGTGGCGAATCTGGCACGCGGGATTCAATGTTTCTCTTATTGAGAACGCTGCTGCGCGGCCACAGGATAGACCGATACGGTCTAGAATCGATCGAGGCGATATGGGTGCGGATCGATGTGGGGGTACTTGCCGATGATCATTTCGGCGATCAGTTTTCCAGTCGCCGGAGACATCGAGAGTCCCAGCATACTGTGCCCGGCAGCCACCCAGACATTCTTGAAGGACGGAACACGGCCGATCATCGGCACACCGTCGCAACTCATCGGACGCCAGCCGTACCACTCTTCATAAAACGGTTCAGTATATGGTTCGTGAAGGTACTGGGACGCCCCTTCTGTCAGTAACTTCAGGCGGTCTCGTCGCAGAGTCGGATCGAACCCGGCAAACTCCATCGTCGACCCCAATCGATAGGCATCGCCCATTGGAGTCACCCCGACCCGATGATCTTCCAGAAGCATTGGATACGTCGGACAAATCTTCGGACGCTTCATTGTAATCGAATACCCTTTACCGGGCTCGATCGGAATATAAGAGCGAAGTTGATCACGCAGCAGGCGGGTCCAGGCCCCGGTCGCAATGACCACATGGTCGACTTCAATTCGCCCATTGGTGGTCAAGATTGCTGAAACGCTGTGATCTCCCTCTTCCATGCGGATCAGTTCGCAGTTTTCGCGAATCATCACCCCATCCTGAACCAATCGCGTTTTCCAAGACTGCATCAGCTTGTCTGAACGCAGATGGGCATCATTTTCGTAGTACCAGGCCCCAGCCAACCCTGGCTTCAACGCTGGTTCCATCTTGACCAGTTCTTCACCATCAAGACGCTTGGCTCCCAGATTGAACTCGTTTTCGAGCAGTTCGTTGATCTTTCCAAACTCTTCGAAGTGCGGAAAATTCTGGAAGACGAAGAGCAGTCCTTTCGTTTCCCAGTCACAGTCCCCGATGACCTGGTTCGCAAACAACTCGTCATAGAGTGCCCTGGACGACTGCAACAAAGCATGCCGCGCTTGACCAGCTTGAAGGGCGTCGATCCGATTGCAGCGTCTGGCGAATTCCCAAAGCCACCGCCAGAACTGAAAGTCAATCCGAAACCGCATCTTGAACGGTGAGTTGCGTTTGAAGAACGTCTTCAGTGTTGAGGAAATCGCCCCCGGCCGACACAACGGCAACACATGGCTCGGCGAGACGTACCCACAGTTCCCATGAGAGCAGCCGCTGCCGAACTCACGACGGTCAATCAACAGCACCGGTGCCCCAGCGGTTGCGAGATAATGGGCGCAACTCGCTCCGATAATTCCTCCCCCAATCACCACAATTGGACGACGAGGTGCTGCAGTTGTCGATCCAGTATTCGTTGGAAGCGGGGCAGGAAGCGACACGATGATTTCCTGAAAGAAACGGGGAAGGCTTTGATCTCAGCGACGAGCATATTAGAGCATATTTCAAAAAATCCTGCGCATCTCCGAACGCCAGAACCGCATCGCTTTGTCGGCAATCTCTCACTCTGTGAAAGCAAGACCGGCTCATCTGAAAAGAAAGGGCTTCCTGACTTCAGCGAACAGGCGGCGAGACCATCAACACAAGCAGACATCTGCATGTGCAAAGAGTCAGAATCGGCAGTTATCACCCGAATCAAACAACAGCAACGACTCAAACTCACCCCGCATCTGGCAAATTTCACGCAGGTATCACAGGCAAGACAACACTCATAAACACATGCAAATCTTTGTGGTCAGCTCCCTTTAGGCAGTCGCCATAACAGGCAAATTCCCCATCACCTAACTAGGAAATTCGCCCATTGTCAATATTCAGCATCGCCAGTCAGAAGCCGAATTTCCCGACAAGAAGGCACCTGCCGATAAAACCACAAGCCGTTAAAAACAAACACGTTACAAAAAGAGACTAACACACAAATGCCTGCTCACAAGCGTAGAAAAACGCAAAGACCCAGCTTGGCAATCTGGGAAAAACATTCCCTTTATCGCAATGCGAACGGTTCTGTGACTCATAACGAGCAATATCGACTTATGCCCTGCAACGGTCATGACCAAGGGGGGAATCGTTTATCGAGCACCGTTTGAGCGGACGATAGCTTCCCTGCAAAGCGTAGATTTCCTGCTGCTGGGAGCATCAGCAAAATGGTCATTGGAAGACAAATCGTACTACGAAAATGGACGGCAATTGCCGCAGTCACATCGACACTCCTCTCTGGTTGTGTACGTGATCGCACTGATGTCTCCTACATAGGCGAACAGAAACGCGACAAGTATCGAGCACACGCGACAGAGGTTTCGTACCCAAATGTGAGCAAGCCGCTCCCGCCAGAAGTTTCATCTGCTGCTCCACCGCAGACGATTCTGGATACCGAAGAGGTCCCGATTCGGGACATCACGCTCGCCGAGACCATGCAGTTCGCACTGCAAAACAGTCAGGTGATCCGGACCGCCGGAGCATTCATGACTCAAGGCGGCACGTTGATGACGAATCCGAACGGGCAGATCACCCAATACGATCCGGCGATTCAATCGTCAGGCGTGTTGTTTGGCAGTCGCGGTGTGGAAGCGGCCTTGTCCGCTTTCGATGCCCAAGTCAACGCCAGCATGATCTGGGGACGGAACGAACAGATTGCCAATAGTGCCGTCGGTGGTATTGGTCTTCCTCCTCTGTCCACGATGACCAGCGAAACTGCCGCGTTCAACGCAAACTTGCAGAAGACCTTCGGTAACGGGGGTGTGATCGCCTTAAATCACAATGTCAATTACCTTGGGTCGAACTCACCTGGTCTGGCGTACCCGTCCGCGTATGCCGGAGCTGCAGGAGTGAGCTACTCATTGCCATTGTTGGCAGGCTCGGGCACCCACTTCACCCAGATTGCAGGTCCAATTGGACAGTCATTCGGCGGGGTGAGCGGTGTCGGCCAGGGGGTTCTGATTGCCAGAATCAACGAAGACATTTCCATCGCCACCTTCGAGCTGGCATTGCGAAATCTGGTCAAAGATGTCGAGGACACCTATTGGGACCTCTATCAGGCCTATCGTAACTACCACACGGCGGTCACTGCCCGGGAATCTGCATTACTCACCTGGCGAATTGCAGATTTGCAGTTACAGGGAGGGGTTCGCACCCGAGCGGAAGTTGCTCAGGCTCGAGATCAGTACTTTGCAACCGAAGCCGCATCCGTTAATGCACGGTCACAGATTTACAGTTCTGAAGTCCGCTTGCGACGCCTGATGGGATTGTCCGCAAGTGACGGGACCACACTGCGTCCACTGGATGAACCGGTAACAGCACAACTGGTTCCGGACTGGTATGTCTGCTTGACAGAAGCTCTGACGCAGCGAGTGGAACTGAGATCCCAAAAATGGAATCTCAAGAGCATGGAACTGCAGTTGGACGCCGCCAAAAGTCTGGTTCGCCCACAGTTAAACTTCGTGAGCGGTTATCAGGTGAACGGGTTCGGGGATGACCTCCTCGGATACAACGGGCCTGCCCCGACTTCACACTTCTATGAAAACATGACCGCCGGGAATCAAACCGGATGGAATCTTGGTCTCCAGTTCAACTGGGCCATCGGATTCCGGGCTGCAATGGCACAGGTTCGTAACTACGAACTCCGTGTCGCCAAAGCTCAACGCGTTCTTGTAGAGCAGGAAAAAGAAGTCACGCTCGAACTGGCAACGTCATTCCAGGAAGTTTCGCGAGCCTATGCTGCCGCAGAACTGAACATGAACCGAATGATCGCTGCTCGTGAGAACGTGAAGTTCCTTGAACCGAACATTCGGGAAGGAACGATCCTGTTGGATGAATTGTTGCGTGCCCAGTTACGTCAGGCTGAAGCCGAAGTGGCTTACTATCAAAGTCTGGTTCAGTACAACAAGGCACTCAATGATATGCAGTTCCGAAAAGGAACAATCCTGACGCACAATGCAATTTACCTGTCAGAAGGCAGCTGGGCTCAGGAAGCTTACACCGACGCCGAGTTCAACTCGAATGCACGAAACCACGGTCGAGATGCATCTCGTGTCCTGAAGTATGCCACCGAGCCGTTCTCATCAGCAGGTCCAGTCAACGACATTTACTTCGAGACTCCTGCCGAAACGGTTCCAACACAGGCTCCACCAGCCAGTGGGGTTCCATTGATCGAGGCACCAGCAGCACCGAGGTCTGAACCTGGAATGCCGGCACCGCTTCCTCCAGCAGAACCAAAGATTCAAGCTCTTCCGCCAAAGCAGGAATAGTGCGATCCGGGAAAAGTGAAAGCGGCCTTCTTCGAAACCGGAGAAGGCCGCTTTTTTTGTTGGGGCAATACGGAATTTCGCTTTCACTCCCGATCGAGATGACTACTGCCCGGAATCTGATAGACCGAAACGATCTTAGAGCACTTCCAGAAATCATGTAGCGAATCTGGCACGCGGGATTCAATGTTTCTCTTATTGAGAACGCTGCTGCGCGGCCACATGATAGACCGATACGGTCTAGTCCATGATCA
>JBEBTF010000036.1:0-26439 GCA_040393865.1 Planctomicrobium piriforme
TGTGGCCAACCGACGCCAAAGTCGTCTGGTACGGAAAAGAGTGCTGGCGAGACCGGCCAGGCGTCGTTGTTGGAGACGATCATCTCATCGTGCGAACAACATCCGGTGGCTGGAAGATCGAACTCTCAGATCTATCGCCTGAGCTACAATCTCCACACGGGTTGATGAACGTCGCGGCCACACTTGCTCTTGTGATCGTCGGGATGCAGCTTCCCATCGAAAAGCTCGCGCCTGCGCTTGCAGAGTACCGTGGTTTACCCCATCGCCTTGAGACAATCGCGGCGTTTCAGGAGCGAACATTTATTGACGACTCAAAAGCAACGACACCTGAAGCAACTCAAGCCGCTTTGACAGCTATTCAGCAACCGATCGTTTTGATTGCTGGAGGCAAGGACAAAGGAGCGAACTTCGACGCCCTTGCCGCAACGATTCAAGAGCGTGTTCGAGGCGTCGTGTTCATCGGTGACACTGCAGAGGTTTTGAAAGAGAGTGTTATCCAGAAACACCGCGCAGTCGTTGCCAGTGAGAAGCGTTCGAAGAAGGCAGGCGAGGAAGCCGATGTCGGATGGATTCAAACTGCCGAGACACTGGAAGAGGCTGTCAACTGGGCATGGGACTGGTCTGAGGAAGGCGATGCGATTCTTCTGTCACCAGCATGTGCCAGCCATGCAGAATTTCGGAACTATGAGCAGCGTGGAGACCGGTTCGCAGAGCTGGTTCGATCCCTCGCAAATCCGTAAATCCAGACAGGAGGGATTCGCGACCTTCCAGATCATCTCGTGAAATTGTTTCCACACTTCCGCCACGCGGCGAGTTGCGTTTCATCAATCCAAACGGCCGCTGCGCGGGCACTCGGTAGAGCAGACTGCTCGGGATCAAAATGAAAAAGCTGCGGACGCCCTTAGACGTTCGCAGCTTTTTGCATGAATCACTTTCAGAACTCGAATTGCATTGTCAGGCAATAATCGAATTCACAACATTTCCGTGAACGTCTGTCAGACGGAAATCTCGACCGGCAAACCGGTAGGTCAGTTGTTCGTGGTCGAAGCCAAGCAATTTTAAGATTGTCGCGTGCAAGTCATGGACATGCACCTTGTCCTCGACTGCCTGGAACCCGAACTCGTCGGTTGCTCCGTGAACATGGCCGCCCTTCACGCCGCCCCCTGCCATGAACATTGTGAACCCATAATGGTTATGGTCACGGCCGTTGATTTTCCCAGCATTTGATCCCGGGGTTGGCAATTCCACAGTTGGGGTCCGCCCGAATTCCCCTCCCCAGATGATCAATGTTTCGTCCAGCATCCCGCGCTGTTTGAGGTCTTTGATCAATGCCCCGAGCGGTTTGTCCAACTGTTGCGCCAATTTCCGATGATTCACTTCCAGGTCATCGTGATTGTCCCACGGCTGCCCGGCTCCGTGCCACAACTGAATGAAGCGAACACCGCGCTCCACCAGACGCCGGGCAATCAGCAACTGCCGAGCATGAACACCTTCGCCGTACATTTCACGAATGTGTTTTGGTTCGTGATTGATATCGAATGCGTCCGCCGCTTCCATCTGCATTCGATAAGCGAGTTCCATCGACTGAATGCGAGTTTCCAGAGCAGGATCGACGCCGCGATCAGCGAGGTGCTTCCGGTTCAATGACTGCACAAGATCCAACTGATCCCGCTGTTGTGCGGTCGACAACTTCTGATTTCGAATATGCTCGATCAACTTCTCGATTTCGGTGTGTTTCGTATCAAGGTAGGTTCCCTGAAAAACTCCAGGCAGAAACGAACTTCGCCAGTTATCGCTTTCTTTGATCGGGTACCCATTCGGGCACATCACGATGAAGCCAGGCAGGTTTTCATTCTCCGTTCCCAGCCCGTAAGTCACCCAACTCCCTAAACTTGGTCGAGAGAGTCGGGCGTCGCCTGAGTTCATCAACATCAACGAAGGTTCGTGATTCGGCACGTTCGCCTGCATCGATCGGATCACACAAATGTCGTCGATCGATTGGGCGGTGTGGTGGAACAGTTCACTGACTTCAATTCCACTTTCCCCATACTTCTGAAACTTGAATGGGGAGGGGAGTGCTGCCCCGGTTTTTCGTTCGGTCTTCAGTGAATTTGGAATCTCTTTGCCGGCATACTTTTCCAGCATAGGCTTGGGGTCAAACGTATCGACGTGCGATGGGCCACCATTACAGAAGATGTGAATGACGTGCTTCGCTTTGACCGAAAACTGCGGTGCCTTTGCGGTCATCGGAGACAATGCTGCTGCCTGCAACTGCTTTTGAGGCGCATTCTGATGCAGCATCGCGGCCAGACTGAGATACCCCATTCCCTGTCCGGAGCGTCTCAACAATTCGCGGCGGTTCAAAGGAAGGTCAAACATGGCAGGACCCAATTCGGCAGAGAGATCAAGGCGGGAAATTCAAGCTTCCTCTTATTGTCGGACTTCTGAACAGATTCGACAAGGGAAACATCGAACAAAGTCGATATGGCTGAATGCTGAGAGTTCAAACAAACGGTTTACACCAACCTGAGAGAACTCTTCCAGACAAAAGACTGCAGCGTAACGTTCGACTTGTCACGTGATATCGCCGTTTGAATCTCAGTTCCGAAGCAGAAAACGATCACCCCTAAGCACTTGGAGGTGAACGCCGCGGGCGGAGAAGAGCAGACGCAGCCCCTTCAACAGGCGAATCTTCACCTCGAATTCCATTCGTCATCGGGTTCCAGCCTGTACTCAGTTTGCGCAGAACGTTGAATCACTTATCTTTAACCGTTTCTCTCTGACTGCTGAGACGGCTGCAGATCCGTCAATTCAGTGCCATTTCAAAACAAAGACGCACAGCTACTGGTTCGATCATGATTCGCACTCGGTTTGCCCCTAGCCCTACTGGGTACATGCACATTGGCGGAATGCGGACAGCCTTGTTTAACTGGCTGTGGGCTCGTCACTGCGGCGGCCAGTTCATTCTGCGAATTGACGACACGGATCAGGAGCGAAATATCGACGCCGCTCTGCAACCGATTCTGGATGCATTCAAATGGCTGGGACTGAGTTGGGATGAAGGTCCGGAAGTGGGCGGCCCGCACGGTCCCTATTTTCAATCTCAACGACTTGAGTTGTACAAGCGTCGTTGCGATGAATTGATTGCATCAGGGAAGGCCTACAAAGATTTCGACCCGCCAGCTTTGTCTCAGGCGGACCGTCAGGAAGCCGAAAAGGAAAAGCGAACTTATCTTAACATTCGCAGGTCGCTCGAACTGACAGATTCTCAACGTGAGGACCTGGAAGCTCAGGGAACTCCATATGTCATTCGTTTCTTTGTGGACCGAACCAGAAAGGTCTCAATCAACGATCACGTTCGCGGTCATGTTGAATGGGACTGCGGGTTGATTGCCGACCCAGTCATCATGCGCGGGAACGGAATGCCGCTCTATAACTTCGCGAGCGTTGTTGACGATCTCGATATGCAGATCAGTCACATCATTCGAGCCGAAGAACACCTCACGAATACATCGTTGCAGGCCCTGCTGTTTGAAGCGCTCGGCGGAACTATGCCAGAGTTCGCGCATATCCCGTTCGTCGCAGCACCGGGAACCAAAGAGAAACTGAGCAAACGCGAAAAGAATCTCGAAAAGTACCGCAAAAGCCCGCAGTTCAAAAAGCTCTTCGACATCGCAGACGACGTCCTCCCCAAAATCGGGTTGGGCAATTCCGCGACGTTGAATCCTGTCATGGTATCTTACTATGAAGCGGTCGGGTTCCTGCCTGCGGCTGTTCTCAACGGTCTCTCACGACTCGGCTGGTCACTCGACGACAAAACCGAGTTCATGTCGCTCGATTTTGTTGCTGAGAACTTCACACTTGATCGTGTCGTTAAAGCACCAGCAGGCCTCGATCCAGACAAACTGTTGACCTATCAGGAACATTGGGTTGGCCAACTCAGTCTGGAAGAGAAAGTTGACGCTGTCATCCCGTATTTGCTGAAGTCAGGGTTGGTCACAGAAGAGAAATTAGACCGCTCTGAGATTGCTCGCATCGTTACAGCCCTGGCTGACCGGCTGAAACTTTTCAGCGACATTCTTTCCTATGACGAATTCTTCGTGAGTTGCGATCAACTCAAATACGACGACGCCGCATTCGAGAAACGAATTCGCAAGCCAGAAAAGGCTCGCGAGCTGCTGACGAAATACCTGAGCGTACTTGAGAAGTCTCCGTCATTTCAGGCAGCGGATCTGGAGAACGAATTCAAAGAATGGATGGCCAGCGAAGCAATTGGCTACGGCGATATCATCCATGCGTTACGAATCGCAGTCTCAGGCAAAGCAACCGGCCCTGGCATGTTTGAATGCCTTGAACTGCTGGGACGCGACCGCTGTGTGAAACGCATTCAACTCGCGATCGCTCGACCATAACGCGACGCAGATGAACACCGACCGGCCGCCGCTGCTCCTAACGAACAGTCGCGGCCGGTCTTCTTATGCGCCTCATAAGTCAAACGGTCATGTCTCTATGAATTGAGTTCGTTCAGCAGTCCCTGAAGGTCAAGGCGACGCGTATACATCGCGAGTTCCCCGGTCGGCGTTCTGGGCCATTCTGCCTGAGGACGGTCCCAGTACAACTCCAACCCGTTCTCATCGGGATCTCGTAGATAAAGAGCCTCACTGACTCCGTGATCAGCCGCGCCATCTAACCGAACATCCGCATCAACCAATCGCTTCAACGCAACGGCCAGTGCTCGCCGTGTCGGGTAGAGGATCGCAGCATGGTAGAGCCCTGTGGTTCCGGGAGCAGGTGGGCGTCCTCCCAGACTCTCCCATGTATTCAGTCCAATATGATGATGGTAGCCGCCGGCTGAAATAAACGCGGCCTGCGTCCCGAATCGCTGAGTCAGTTCAAATCCCAGTACACCACAGTAAAACTGCAGCGAACGTTCCAGATCAGACACTTTCAAATGAACGTGACCAATTCGCACTCCGGGATCAATTGGACGGAATGATTCATCTTGTGACATGAATGACTCACTTGCCTGAGGAATTTCAGATTCAGGTAATTATACCGAGCCCCAGCAAACAAGATGTGAATAAGATCCGAACAGCTTTCTCTATCCTGCAAAACGCATGCGAAACAAGACACATCAGACTGGCAAAAAGAAAAACCCTGTCACATCGCACGCAAAACGCCGGCGACATGACAGGGTAAATATGACATCACATGAGAGAACAAGCTTATGGAAGCTTTGTTGATCCCATCAGGTAGCGATCGCACTCACGAGCGACTCCACGACCTTCGTTAATCGCCCAGACGATCAGAGACTGTCCACGACGGCAGTCACCAGCGGCAAAGACGCCAGGGACATTTGTCGCGTACTTCTCGAACTCAGCCTGAAAGTTCGATCGCTTATCCGTTTCAACTCCGAGTTGTTCGCCGATCAGTTGTTCTGGTCCGCGGAACCCAAGAGCCAGGAAGCACAGATCCGCTGGCCATTCTTGCTCTGTTCCCGGAATAACACTGAATGGTGCACCGGTTTCAGATGGCTTCGACCAGTCCAGTTTCACGGTCTTTAGAGCACGGAGATTTCCGTTTTCGTCACCGAGGAACTCAACCGTCTGAATTGCATACTCGCGAGGATCGTTCTTCAACGTCTTGCGAGAATCCTGAGAGTAATCAAAGACACTGGCAGCTTCCGCATGTCCATAGTCTGTCCGGTGAATACGTGGCCACTGTGGCCATGGATTGCTGGCGGATCGCTTCTCTGGAGACTGCGGAACCACTTCGAAGTTCACGAGGCTCTTGCAACCATGACGCAAGCTGGTCCCCAAACAATCGTTCCCGGTATCTCCCCCGCCGATGACAACCACATGTTTGTCTTTGGCGTTGATGTAGGCACCGTCTTCATGCTTCGAATCCAACAGGCTCTTGGTGTTGCCGTGCAGGAATTCCATTGCGAAATGGATTCCCTTCAAGTTACGGCCAGGAGTCTTTGCGAAGAAGTCGTTTGGAACAGTTGAACCTGTGCAAAGAATGACCGCATCAAACTTCTCGGTCAGTTCTTTCGCAGAGATGTCCTTGCCGATTGTGGTGTTCGTGACGAACTTCACACCTTCTTCTTCGAGCAACTTAACTCGACGTTCAACAACCCACTTCTCCAGCTTCATGTTCGGAATCCCGTACATCAGCAATCCACCAATACGGTCGGATCGCTCGTATACGGTCACCTGATGACCGGCGCTGTTGAGCTGAGCAGCGGCAGCAAGTCCTGAAGGTCCAGAGCCAACGATGGCAACGGTCTTTCCTGTTCGCTTTGTTGGCGGATTCGGAACGATCCAGCCTTCGGCCCAACCGCGATCGACAATGTTCTTCTCGATCGTTTTGATGGCCACTGGTGGTTCGTGAATCCCCAGAGTACAGGAACCTTCACACGGAGCAGGGCAGACCCGACCGGTGAATTCCGGGAAGTTGTTGGTCTTATGCAGACGGTCCAGAGCTTCACGCCATTCGTTGTGATAAACGAGGTCGTTCCACTCTGGAATCAGGTTGTGAACAGGGCATCCAGCCGCCATCCCAGCGAGCAAATCGCCGGTATGACAGAAGGGAATCCCGCAATCCATACAGCGGGCACCCTGAGTCTGCAGGACCTTGAGTTCAAGTTTCTCGCTGAACTCATTCCAGTTTTTGATACGTTCAGAAGGAGCACGCTCAGTCGCAGTCTGGCGAGCGAATTCCATAAATCCGGTTGGCTTACCCATGGGATTTGTCTTCGATGTTCTCGGTAGTCAGTGTTCAGTAATCCGAAGCTGGCAGTGAGACGCCCGCCCAATTGCAGGCGTCTCTGGCTTCACGAGTCTCAAGCAGCAAATGTTCCCGGAAGGATCTGAAATCAGATGCCTTATCGACCAGGCACTCCTGCTGCCTCTCCTGCCGCTTCGGCTGCTGCGGCGGCTTTCAATTCAGACAATGCTCGCTTGTAATCGCGAGGCATCAGCTTCACGAACTTAGGCAGCGACTCCTCCCAGTTGTCGAGAATCTGTTTGGCGATTGGCGAAGCGGTATAACGGTGATGCTTCTCCAGCATCTCCTTCAGTTCTGCCACGTCTTCCAGATCGACAACAGTTTCGAAATCAACCAGTTCGAGATTGGTGTTCAGACGGAGTTCATCCTGCTCTGGAGCGAAGACGTATGCAATTCCGCCTGACATCCCGGCTGCAAAGTTGCGTCCGGTTGGACCGAGCACAACCACGCGACCGCCTGTCATGTACTCCAGACCGTGATCGCCGACTCCTTCAACGACGGCCTTCGCTCCTGAGTTTCGCACACAGAAGCGTTCGGCTGCGATCCCGCGGAAGTAAGCCTCTCCCCCGGTCGCCCCGTACAGAGCCACGTTTCCGATGATGATGTTCTTCGAAGAGTCGAAGGTACTCTCTTCTGGTGGGTAAACAATCAGCTTCCCGCCAGAAAGCCCTTTACCAACATAATCGTTGGCATCACCGATCACTTCGATCGTGACCCCCTTAACGCTCCATGCCCCAACCGACTGTCCGGCCGACCCTCGACATCGCAATCGAATCGTGTCTTCCGGCAAGCCTTCTGGTCCCCAGACTTTCGAAACTTCGTGACTTAACGTCGTTCCGAAAGCGCGATCGATGTTTTGAATATCAACATCAATCAGGATCGGTTCAGCCTTGGCAATTGCTTCCTGACATCGTGGCAGAAGCAGTTTCTGGTCGAGAACCTCCTCCAGCCCGTGATTCTGCTTCTGAGTGCAGTATTGACCAGCATTCGGGTAAGCACTGACAGCTTTGGTCAGGATCTGAGACAGGTCGAGGTGCTTCGCCTTCCAGTGGTCGTTATCTGGATTCCACTCGAGCATATCAGCACGACCAACCATTTCGTTGATAGTGCGGAAGCCGAGCGAAGCCATGATCTCGCGAACGTCTTCAGCAACCATGAACAGGTAGTTCACCACGTACTCTGGCTGTCCGTTGAACTTGGCTCGCAGAACAGGATCCTGCGTTGCCACACCAACAGGGCAAGTATTCAAGTGACACTTACGCATCATGATGCAGCCGATGGTGATCAGCGGAGCGGTTGCGAAGCCGAACTCTTCTGCCCCCAGCATACAACCGATGACGACGTCACGACCGGTTCGCAACTGACCGTCTGTCTCCAGACGAACTCGGCTGCGGAGATCGTTCATCACCAGTGTCTGGTGAGCTTCGGAGATCCCGAGTTCCCATGGCAGACCAGCATGCTTAATACTGGTCAATGGGCTCGCCCCGGTTCCCCCACCGTCGCCGGAAACAAGGATCTTGTCGGCGTGACCTTTAGCCACACCAGCAGCGATCGTTCCGACACCGACCTCTGACACGAGCTTCACACTCACACGAGCACTTGGGTTCGTGTTCTTCAAATCGAAGATCAGCTGTGCAAGGTCTTCGATCGAATAAATGTCGTGGTGCGGAGGAGGGCTGATCAGACCGACCCCTGGAGTCGACATACGGGTGGCGGCGATTGTCTTGTCGACCTTATGGCCGGGCAATTCGCCCCCTTCACCGGGCTTCGCTCCCTGAGCAATCTTGATCTGCAACTCATCAGCATTCGTGAGATACCACGAGGTCACACCAAAGCGCCCTGAAGCAATCTGTTTGATTGCGGAACGCTTGCTGTCACCGTTCTCCAGACGCTGGAAGCGATCGTAATTCTCGCCCCCTTCACCGGTGTTGCTCTTCCCACCGAGACGATTCATCGCAATCGCGATTGTCTCGTGCGCTTCTGCGGAGATCGAGCCATAGCTCATCGCCCCTGTGCAGAATCGTTTCACGATTTCGCTGGCAGGTTCCACTTCCTCAATCGGAATTGAAACGCCGGTCTTGAATCGCATCAGACCACGGAGAGTCCCTTGCCGGTGCGAACTTTCGTTGACCAGCTTGGCAAACCGCTTGTAAGCATCTTTGTCGCCAGCGCGAGCAGCCTGTTGGATTTCCGAAATAGTGAACGGGTTCCAACCGTGCTTTTCCCCATTATGACGCCAGTGGACCAGCCCCATGTTTGGAAGAACAGCCAGACGCTTCGACTCTTCACGACTTGGGAATCCCTGTTCGTGACGACGAATGTGCTCTTCAGCGATGATCTCGAAGTTGATCCCGCGAATTCTGCTTGGAGTTCCGAGGAAGCACTTTTGAATCACTTCCGGAGCGAGACCGATCGCTTCGAAAATCTGAGCTCCCTTGTAGGAGGCCAGAGTCGAAATCCCCATCTTGCCCATGACCTTGAGCATCCCTTTGCTCACACCTTCACGGTAAGTATGGACGATCTTCTCTTCGCTATAGTCGCCGGTCAGGTGCCCGTGATTTCTTGCATCACGTACTGCTTCAAACGCCAGGTAAGGGTTCACAGCGTCAGCACCATATCCGGTCAACAGACAGAAATGGTGGACTTCGCGAGCCTCAGCGGATTCGACAACCAAACCGATGCGAGTGCGGAGTTCTTTCTGAACCAGGTGATGATGGACAGCACCGGTCACAAGCAGAGAACTGATGGCCACGCGGTCGACACCAGCAGCACGATCAGACAGCACGACGAATGCATATCCGTCTGCGATGGCCTGTTCGGCTTCGACGCAAATCTGGTCAAGACGCTTCTTCAGACCGGAAGTTCCTTCAGACTTCAACCATGTCGTATCGATGGTTTTCGTCTTCCAGCCATGTTCCCCCTTCAGCGATTTGATCGCAGCAGTCTCTTCATCGGTCAAAATCGGATGAGGAACCCGCAAACGATGGCACTGAGATTCAGTGGTGTCGAGCAGGTTTCCTTCAGGACCGATATAGCATTCCAGCGACATGATGACTTCTTCGCGGATCGAGTCGATCGGCGGGTTGGTCACCTGTGCAAAGAGCTGTTTGAAGTAGTCATAGAGCAGGCGAGGCTGATCCGAGAGACAGGCCAGACTTGCATCGTCCCCCATCGAGTAGATCGGGTCTTTCTTCGAATTCACCAGAGGCAACAGCATGAACTGCATGGTCTCTGTCGTATATCCGAATGCCTGCATCTGGTTCAGCAGTTGTTCGCCACTGATGCGAGACAGGTCGCTGCCGCTGGACTTCCAGTCGTTAACAATGTCTTTCAGCTCAACACGTTGACGACGCAGCCATTCCCCGTAAGGACGCTGGTGGGCAACGGAGTGCTTCAGTTCTTCGTCAGGAATCAGACGTCCCTGTTCGAAGTCAACAAGGAACATTTTCCCTGGCTGCAGGCGTCCCTTGGTCTTGACGTTTGCTGGATCGATTTCCAGCACACCGACTTCGCTCGCCATGATGACTTTATCATCGTGGGTGACGTAGTATCGGCTTGGTCGCAGACCGTTTCGATCCAGACATGCTCCGATGAACTTTCCATCGGTGAACGAAACGCTCGCAGGGCCGTCCCATGGTTCCTGCAAAGCAGAGAAGTATTCATAGAATGCACGCTTGTCGTCTGACATCGCGTGGTGATTCTGCCATGCTTCAGGAATCATCATCATGGCCACTTCCTGCAGCTTGCGCCCGGAGTGGTAGAGGAATTCCATGACGTTATCGAAGTTCCCGGAATCGCTGTTGTGCTTCTCAACGATCGGGAAGAGCTTCTCAAGGTCTTTGCCAAACAACTTGGAATCCAACGCACCTTGTCGGGCATTGGTCCAGTTGCTGTTTCCCTTCACCGTGTTGATTTCGCCGTTATGAGCGATGCAGCGCAACGGCTGAGCACGATCCCATGACGGGAATGTGTTAGTACTGAAGCGACTATGCACCATTGCAAGGTGTGACTCATAGTCTTCATCCTGCAAGTCTGGATAGTAAAGGTAGACCTGCTCTGGGGTCAGCATCCCCTTATAAACGATGATCGAGTTAGAAAGTGTGCAGATATAGAACCCGAGAGCGGCAGGGTGATTCCCTTCTCGGATTTCGTGACTTGCACGCTTCTTGATGATGTACAACTGGCGTTCAAAATCCTGCAGTTCGATGCCATCTGCAGCACCGACCAACAACATTTCGCACTTAGGCTCAACAGCGAGAGCGGAAGGACCAACGTTCGCTTCCACAGGACGTTGCGGAACTTCACGCCATCCCAGCAGGATCTGCCCCTGTTCAGCAATCAGGCGATTAACGATGACCTTGAACTGGTCACGAGCCGCATCATCTTTCGGCAGAAAGACAATCCCGGCACCGTATCGACCTTTGGCTGGCAAATCGATCCCGAGTTCAGCCTTAGCGACTTTGCGCAGAAATTTGTCTGGAATTGCGGTGAGCATCCCAGCGCCGTCGCCTGTGTTCTCTTCACAACCGCACGCACCACGGTGCGTCATGTGACGGTTAATACGTTCCGCATCAAGAATGATCTGGTGAGATGGAACACCTTTGATGTGCGCAACAAAGCCCACGCCGCACGAATCATGTTCGTAATCGGAAGAATACAATCCGTGGTCTTCAGGGAAGCCCGTCAGCTTCGTAATCATTTTTGGCTCTTCACTAAAACGTTCAGATAGATCGGGCAACCAGTTCGAAATCAGCTCGACGCCGCTTCAGGATCTGGCAATGCAAATCGCAATTTCAGGCACACGCGCAATCCGTGCCCATATTCAGTGGTCTCAACACGAGAGTCACTGCTGTTTCACGAGGGATCAGGACAATCTCAGCGCCATCAAGTTCAGGATCTCATTGAAATAATTCACATTGAGAACACTGTCCGATGACGCCTCAGGTCATTCAATGTCGGCAACGGTAGCCTGATTGAGATGGGGATTGAGTCAGAAGACTGCCTTCAACTCGTTTTCAGGAGATCGGCCGCGCCTTCTCAGGCGTGACCCCGGCCTGAAATCCGGTGAGATTCTGATTGATGAAAGTCACAAACCTGTTCAACGTGACTCAACGATCCCGACATTCGCAGCTGTAGGCGCTGCGAACGGGGACGCGAAACCACTGTCTCCAGGGTCTTCATGCAGGATTTCCACAAACTTTTCTGCGGCGCGCGAAAGATTTTTGTGGCGTTTATGAACGATGCCCAATGGGCGGACAAATCTGAGATCGGAAAAATGGACGGCGCGAAGCCACCCGAATTCAATTTCTCGACGAAGGGTCGGAAGTGGAAGAATCGCGACCCCCAGATCGATTTCGACGGCTCTTTTAATCGCTTCCACGTTATCGAATTGATGAGTCACATTCACTGAAATATCAGCGTTTTTCAGAAGTTTCTCTGTCTTTCGACGGATCGTAAGATCTGCTGAAAATGCAACAAAATCGATTCCCTGTAACTCTTGTACAGAGACCCGATCCCGACATGCCAATCGATGACTTGGAGCAGTCACCAGCACCATTTCCTGATCTTGCCAGGGAATGGAGCCGATTTCCCCACCGTCTCGCGGGAAGGAAACAATGCCGAGATCAATTTCATCTCGCTGTAACTGGCTATAGATGCTTTCCGGGTGGGAGTAGTCGAGTTGCAGCTGAATATCAGGGTACTCGTTCTTCAGACGGTTGACGTAAGACCACATCTGAAGAAGACCGACGGAATAAATCGAAGCGACGCGAACCTTCCCGACCACTCGGCCGCTGAAGGCATGGACGGCGTCTTCAATCTGCCGGTAATCAAGAAGCCATTTCTGGCAACGCTCGAAGTAGATCGTTCCTGCGGCTGTCAATTCAATCGGCCGCTTGGATCGGTCAACAAGCGTCACCCCAAGCTCGTCTTCCAGCTGCTGGAGTGCCTGGCTGACCGCAGGCTGTGAAATCTGCCGTGACACCGCAGCTTTTGAAAAGCTCCGATGCGTCGCGATGTCGCAGAAGATCTCTGTATTCCTGAGGTTCACGGCTGGATAAGCAATTTCAAATAGAGCAACCAGTTCTCGATAAGTGAATTCAGTTTATTTTTCGTCTTGCCAAGCGTCAAGCCCGTGATTTCTATCTTTCCCCTCAAAAACTGCACAATTCTGCAGCAACTCACGCATTAAAAGGGGCAACCTTCTTGATGGGTTCACAATTTCCGGCTAGACGCCCCCGCAAATCACACTGAACCGCCATGAGAAAAATCAACACAACCCATTTATAGAAAATGTGATACAACATCAAAGACAACGCGCTGCACCTGAAACGATTCGCTTCGGAAGATTTTTTGTTCTCAGAAATCTAAATGGAGATTTCGCCAGAAATTCATCCGAAGAATGAGAAAAATGCCCCGTCTGCGCCCCGGAGCTTTGGGCCCATTGGTTCTTTTCTGACTGGATGAACCCGCTTTACGACGTCACACTACGCGGCAGCGAACAGAGAGGGAGCCTGCCACGAAGGCAAACTGTTCTCGGGCGAGCTGCGCCCTTCACGACTGTTGATCGATTGAGCCGGCAAGATGAGCTATACAACTGTCATTGGCCTGGAAGTCCATGTTCAGCTGCAGACAAAGACCAAGATCTTTTGTGGGTGCCTGAACCGCTTCAATCCAGATGCGCCGAACACTCAAACCTGTCCCGTTTGTCTGGGGTTACCAGGCGCGTTGCCAGTGATGAATCAAGAGGCTTTCCACCTCGCCATGGTGACCGCACTCGCTCTGAACTGTCAGATTGCTCCATTCACAAAATGGGACCGCAAGCAGTACTACTATCCTGACTTGCCAAAGGGATATCAGATCAGTCAGTACGACCTGCCATTCAGTCACGATGGGTGGCTCGAAGCATCCAGTGAAGATGGAACGCGCCGCAAGATTCGCATTCTTCGGGCACACCTTGAAGAAGATGCAGGCAAGAACATTCACGACGAATCCGGTCGTGGAGCGGACAGTCAGGTCGACCTGAATCGTGCCGGAACCCCACTCCTTGAGATTGTGACACACCCGGACGTCCGTTCTGCAGCAGAGGCCAAGTCCTTCCTTGAAGAGATGCACCTGTTGCTGACATTCCTGGGAGTCTCTGACTGCAACATGCAGGAAGGGAGCTTGCGATGTGATGCCAACGTCAATCTTCACATCGAACAGGATGGACAAACGATTGCGACTCCAATCGTGGAGATCAAGAACCTCAACACATTCCGCGGTGTCGAAGCGGCGGTTCTCTATGAAGCCGACCGGCAGTTCCGCGAATTTGAAAAGACGGGACGCAAACTCGGCGACCCCGGTGTCCAGAAAGAAACTCGCGGCTGGGATGCGAATCGCGGTCTCACCTATGCTCAGCGCGGGAAGGAAGAAGCATCGGACTATCGTTACTTCCCGGACCCAGATCTGCTTCCAGTCACCGTAACAGCAGAGGAAGTCGAGGCGATCCGTGCATCGCTTCCGGAGCCACCAGCGCAGCGTCGTTCGCGTTTTCAGAACGATCTCGGGCTCTCTGCCTATGATGCTGATGTCATTGTGAATCAAGGGTCAGAAGTCGCAACCTACTTCGAACAGGTCGCTTCACTCTGCAATGACTCCAAGCAGGCTGCAAACTGGGTAACTCAGGACATTCTGCGAGAACTGAAGGAACGCCACCTCAGCATCGATGAATTCCCGATCACAGCGGATCTTCTCGGTGGACTTCTGAAACGCATCACAGACAAAGTGATCACCGTCAAAAGCGCCAGAGAACTGTTTGCAATTCTTCTTGCAGAATATGACGAAGAAGAGAAACGCCCGGAGCTTGCACGCATCGATACATTGATCGACGAAAAAGGCCTGAAAGTCGTCAACGACACCGGGGCCATTGACGCGGCGATCACGGCAGCACTTGTCGGAAGTGAGAAGGCGATTGAAGACTTCAAAGCCGGCAAGCAACAAGCTCTCGGCGCCATCATCGGCAAGGTGATGAAGCAGGTCAAAGGGGCCGATGCCAAAGCGGTTCGCGAACTCGTCATTGCCAGACTGAACTCGTAATCCGATCAGTCTGAATTCCGAAATCCGTCGCCTCCATTCTCAAGATGGAGGCGTTTTTATTGCTTTATTATTTCCAAGAGATTAGCCCGCAGATAAACATATCAGCAGTCAGGATGTATGGATTTCAAGCATCGCCGGCTTCCACAACCCGCCTGTTCCCTGATTATCCGAGTTCGGTGAGAACTCAATGGCGAACATGATCTCATTGCTGAGCTTCAGTTGCGGCGTCAAATCAAACAGACAGGGATCGTCGGACTCGCATTCAATCAGTTGCTGGTTCAACTCACATCGTGTCACCTGTCCCACCTGATCAGGAAGTCGAATCAAAACCCGATCCTGATCGACGAGATTCGTTGGGCGATTAAACCGGCGATAAAACAACGCCATTCCGGACAGGTTCCCCACACTCGTCAGCCAATCGCAAGGGACACTGATCTCTCGTCGATCGCTCACATCCCCATCAGGCAGCACAACTTGCCACGGACCTTGCAATCGAATTCGATACGGTTGTGAGTCCATCATTCTCTCGCGATCAAATGCAGAAAATGCCGGGTTGAACTGTCATGGCAGGGCCCCTGCATGTTGCGTCAGTGCATGTGATTCGCAGTGTAATCGACCTAGAGCAGTTTGCTCTACCGAGTGCCCGCGCAGCGGCCGTTTCGATTGATGAAACACAACTCGCCGCGTGGCGGAAGCGTGGAAATGATTTCGCAAGGTGATCTAAAGACATCAACGCCAATTGCAAGTTCGCAATAAACAACTCTGCGGCAAACTCCCTCACGGAAAATGTTCCCCCTAACTCATTTAAGCAGACTGATGTGAGTTGACGATTTGAACACCGTTGGTACAGTGGAGCTCGCCATTGCCACGCCCATTCTTCAATCAGTCCAGCGATGGAAAATCGACACTCGTCGAGTCGCAGCGGGGCCGTTCTCAGCTCCCCGCAACCTTTTAAATCAGGGGCATTTTGTTCCACCTTTTGCTATCGCCATCAGGTTTCCTGGACATCAGGGCCAAAGTCTCGATCAATCCGGAACATGACTTAAGCAAGTTCAGAGAGATTCAATGATTCAAAGACACATCCCATTTCTGTTCGCGTTGACGGTCTGGCTGGGCGGGCTTCCGTTCACATCTGCTGCGAATGCCGGACAGCTTTACGTAGGCGGGTCGAGCATCTCGATTACGCCAGAAGAGCGTGTCGCATTAGCAGGGCAGATGCACACGAGAATTTCCAACAAGGTCGAATCCCCCTGTATCGCAACGGCGCTGGTGATTGAAACCCGTAATGGAGATCAATCGATCGAGCAGGCGATTTTTGTTTCCTGTGATGTTGTGACGATTCGTGATCATAAGAATTTGTATGCAGCGCTGCGTGCCAAACTTGGCGATCGGATTCCAGAGCACGCGAAACCCAAAATCATTCTCAGCGCAACTCACACTCACACCGCCCCTGCGCTTGAAGTTGGAAGCTATGCGATTCCAGAATCCGGCGTGATGCATCCGGACGAATACCGCGAGTTCTTTCTGGAACAGGTTGCAACCGCAATCGCAGATGCCTGGGCAAAACGTGAACCTGCTCAGGTTGCGTGGGGATTGGGACACGCAGTCGTTGCCCAGAACCGTCGTTCAACATTTGCGAACGGATCTGCCGTCATGTACGGCGCCACAAATACGGATAAGTTCCGCGGGATTGAAGGGGGCGAAGATCACGGTGTTGAACTGCTCTATTTCTGGAATGCAGACAACAAATTGATCGGCACCGCAGTCAACGTTTCCTGCCCAGCTCAGGAAGTGGAAGGCCGCTCTCAGGTGAACGCAGATTTCTGGCACCCATTCCGTGAACAACTCCAGGAGAAGTATGGAAAAGATCTCTTTGTCGTGACCTGGTGTGGTGCTGCCGGGGATCAGTCTCCCCACCTGATGTACCGCAAACAGGCAGAAGAACGGATGCGAAAGCTGCGTAACGTCGACACCCTCGCTGAAATTGCCCGTCGCGTTCTGACTGCGTGGGAAGACGTTTATGCCGTCGTTCAGAACGACCGACACAGCGATGTGCCATTTGAACATCTGGTGACCGAGATCAAATTGCCAAACCGCATTATCACTGAGCAGGAAGCGGCAACATCACGTCAGGCCGCCGCCGGGATTACAGATCCCAAGGCCGAAACTCGTAAACAATGGTTCCTGCGAGTTGCCAAGCGATACGAAGACCAGAAGGCCAACGGAGTCGGCGAATATGACATGGAACTGCATGCGATTCGCCTCGGAGATATCGCAATTGCGACAAATGATTTCGAGCTGTTCACTGACTATGGCGTTCAGATGAAAGCCAGAAGTCCTGCATTGCAGACATTCGTAATCCAACTCTGCGGTCGTGGAACATATCTTCCGACTGAACGTGCAGTCGCCGGTGGAGGATACAGTGCCGTTCCAGAAAGCAACGTCGTCGGCCCAGAAGGGGGACAGGTCCTCGTCAACGAAACTGTGAACGCATTGAACAAATTGTGGGCGGCCCCAGAAAAGAAGTAACCAGAACTCCAGATGAGCCGTTCGTTCAACAATACTGACGGTTCCATTTACGACCAGATAAACAAGACGAGCTTACATAATCTCGTCTTGTTTATTTTGCGCGCCCAAACGCCGGGGTCATCTTGGCGCCCGATCCTGTATCACATTTCACGAATCATAAAAGGATTCAACCAGTGAAACGCTCGCCGACTCAATCATGGATTCGATTTCAGCAGACAATCGCGTTGTTTGGTGCCGTGCTGATCAGCAGCCAAACCTGTCTCGCGGGCAATGTCGACGTGCCTGCAATCGTCTCGAAACCTCACCTGTCGAGCCAGGAGTTCTACGACATCGCTGTCAAAGAATCCAAAGGCAAGGAATGGGAAAAACTCTTTAACGGCAAAGATCTCCAAGGCTGGAAAGTTGTTCTTGCCAATGCCGCCCCTGGCGAAGACCCTGAGAAGATCTTCCAGGTTGTTAATGGTGAGATTCACGTTTATCGCGACACACCTGCCGGGAAGAACATGCCCTTCGGTGTCATTCTGACCGACAAGGACTATTCCCACTATCGGTTCCGCTTTGAGTATAAATGGGGCGAAAAGAAGTTTGCGCCACGAGCAAACACCATCCGAGATGCCGGTTTGCTTTACCACACGATCGGTGCAGAAAAGATCTGGCCGGTCAGTGTCGAATGTCAGGTTCAAGAAAACGACACCGGTGACTTCTACTTTGTCTACACAGGCGGCGACTGTCCTGTCGATCAAGCCGGAACCAAATTTCTCGACCCAACACTCGGTGGGAAGTTCAAAACAATCTACCAGCCCAACGGAATCAAACGCCTCATCAAGAGCAAAACACTTGAACGGGATGGGTGGAACACAGTTGAAGTTGTTGTTCGTGGAGACGCAGCCGTTCACCTCGTCAACGGGGAGATCAACAACTACTGCGTGAACATGAAAGCTCCACAGGGTGAGTCCAAAGAGCTTCTCCCACTGACAGCAGGACGCATTGCACTCCAGTGTGAATGTGCTGAACTGTTCTACCGAAATATTGAGTTGCTTCCACTCGATTCGAAGTAGAGACAAATACCTCGCCCTGGTTTCTTCCATGACATGACGGTGTGAAAGATCAGAGCAGTCAGGCTGCATCCCTGACAAACAGAATGCTCTCAACATCAAAGCAAGGGGACTGGTTGATATGACCAGTCCCCTTATTCTTTGCCTCTGAACGGGACTCCTTATGACTTGTGCGACGTCACGCCGTTCGACTCGCCCGGCTTCACAGTTTCTCCGTCTTCTCCGTCTTCTTCGGCATCCTTGACCTTATCTGCGACCGCCGTTGTGCGTTCCTGATTCACCGTCCAAGGAACAGTCGAGCGGATATTCAACCCTCGCTGTGGATAAGCCAGTTCAATTCCAGCCTCTCGAAATGCTTTCAGAGTTCGAGAGTGAATCTGGTGAACAGTCTCCTGACGAAACTCCATCGTTGGCAAGTAAATTGCCACATTAAAATTCAACGCGCTGTCACCGAACCCACTGAACGTAACGGTCGGCGCTGGATCGCTTAAAACATGCTGCTGCGTCGTCGCAATCTTCAACAGAATCTCGCGAACTTGCTGTGGATCTGCAGCGTGAGAGGTCTGAATCGGCAGCAGGATTCGATTTGTGGTGTCGGAAAGAGTCCAGTTCAAGAGCTTTCCTGTAATAAACTCTTTGTTCGGAACAATGTATTCCTTTCGGTCATAGTCAATAATTGACGTTGAGCGAATTCGAATGCGACTGACAGTCCCGGTAACGTTATCCAACGTCACGGTATCGCCTACACGGACCGGTTGCTCAAAAAGAATAATGATTCCTGAAACAAAGTTTGCGAAGATTTCCTGAAGTCCAAAGCCCAGACTGAAGGTTAATGCAGCCACCAGCCATTGGAGCTTATCCCACTCAATCCCCAAAGAGTTCCCGATCGCGAGTAAGCCAATCAATACGATGGTGTACTGTATAATTGCCCCGATTGCGTAACGCGATGATCGATCGATCGGAAGCCGCTCCAGCAATGTGATTTCGATCAAACCAGGAATGTTTCTGGCTGCGGTTGCAAACAGAATCAGTTCAAGAATCGCCGAGAGCAACTTATCTAATGTTAATGGCAACAGGGGGACACGAATCTGATTCAGGTGCTGCAGAGCAGGCAAAACGTCTCGCCAGATGTACCAGATCCAGACGAGTGAAAGCATGAAGATCGTCGTGTTCAACAAGCGTTTCGACTGAGCACTGACATCGGCGAGATTCGTTCGCGCTTCCTGCGCTCCAAGAACAGCCGGGTTTACAGCTTCGTCCTGACTCTGTACTTCAGCCAATGCCGCACGGACTTCGCGAGCGTGAGCAATTGCCAATCGTCGTTGCCGTAAGGTCAACCAGCGAAAAAGCAAGGCTCGACCAAAGACCATTCCACTGGCAAGCATGACTGTTTGTGCAAGTCGGACTGTCAGTCGACTCACTGCATACGAATACCCGAGCACCGTCAGCACGGCAAACAGGATAGGCAATCCAACAACAAGGATGTTCCATACAACCGAAAGCCGGTCGATCCAGCCTCCTTTATGGGCTTCAATCCATTCTTTAAAGATCCCTGATCGTCGCGACGTCAAACGATAAAGCGTGACTGCCACCATCAAAAAGAACACAACATTTAATACACGAACCACGGCATCGGAACTGCCATCCGTCCCATACTCTGATCGCAGGATACCGGTAATGACGATCAACGGAGCAGCACATGTAATGAAGATCGAAAGCTGCTTGGTAACAACTTCGTTCACACGTGTCGGCCACTGGAAATGAGCAGATCCTAATCCGCCGCTGCGACAGATAATGCGTACCGCTTCCAGCCACCAGAACCAGATCGACAAATAGTAAAAGAACATACTGACGGACTGGATCTCGCTCCCCGGCTGACTCCCTCTCCAACTGAGAAACAGTAACGGGAAGGGGGCAACCACGGATTTCAGAAACGTCCAGAACACAGCCTCCCAGGTCGGCTCCATTTTTGTATTCAAGCGACTGCTGGCGCGCTGACCATTCAGGCGAATGTTTTCTTTGATCTTGCCTTGAGTCACAAGAAGCAACAACCAAACGATCCCTGCAATCACATAGATAGAAGGGACCGAGTTGAAGTCACTAACAAACGCGCGGTAATAAGGAGCCCAGGTTGCCGCTGTAAAGACAAACATGACTCCCGGGATGTCTTCAATAATCTCCTTGAACTGTAACAGCCGATGTGTGGGCACCCACAGGATTCGACGGTCGATATATTGCTTAAAACTGACGACCTGCTTAATTAAGGCTGCCTGTTCAATATCAAGCTGATCCAGCGCGAGAACATAGGATTCGTAAACACTTTCCAGTTCTGTCAGATCTTTTTGGCGCAGTTCAAACGCATCACGGACTTCTCCTGTAAGCACATCAACATCGACATCCACGGTATCCGAACTGTCGATGATCTCTTTGACCATCTGTTCGATCTTGCGATTCAGATGATCGAGTTCCGCCCGATTTTCACGAGCTTCCATATAGGCAATGTGAGCCTCTTCATTCTGAGTCGCACGTTCCCGAATTTCGTGCGAGAGCAGATTGACGTCCGGAAGGTAGCGTCCTTGTTCCCGCAGCCGAACCCCGAAGGAAGTCGTTGTTCCAAGCGTCTTCTCACGATGTTCCAGTTCTGCTCGCTTGGATTGAACAATCTCCTGCTGCGCCTTGGTCTCTTCGACTGCATCATTGAGAATTCGCAGTTTCTCCCGAACGGAAACTTCATTCTCAATCGTTTTGGCGTTCGCAAGGAAGAGTGCCTTCAACTGCGGAATCTGCGTTGCTTCGGCCTCGGCCAGTGAAATCCGTGTTCGGGTCATTGCGTCCGAGCTTTTTGCTCGTTGAACCCGTTGCTGCCATTCGGCGACTTCGTCCTTCAATCGGGAAACAATCGCATTTAATGCCTGACGACGAAGGGGAATCAGGTTGGCTGCTTCCTGAGCGGCGAGAAATGCGGCCTCCGCCTGAAGTGCAGCAGGTTCATTTTCCAGCCATTTCAACTCGGCAAGCAATTGCATCCGGCGCGCTTCCACAATCAGCGGTGGGTCTGCTCCGGTTTCTGGTTTTGCCAAGTCCGATTTGTACTGATCGATCAGGATCGGAATTGCCGCAAGGCGTTCCTTGATCGCCCGTTGCCGAGCAGCCCTGTCACCTTGCCGCTTCTCATTCTGGGCAAGTTCCGTCTGAGTCTGGACGAGTTCCTGCTGCTTCGAGGCCAGTGTCTGTTCGAGTTGTGGAAGCGACGTGTACGGGTCCGGACGACTTTGTGTTTCTCGAAGAGCAGCATCAACTCGGGCCTGTTCCGCTTTTCGTTCTTCATCAAGCCGTTCAGTGCGCTGCTGCCAGTTCCTAAGACTGTTACTCGACAGATCGACGGCATTGTTGATCGCTGTTCTGGCTTTTTCAATCAGTTCAGAAGCCTGTAATTTCTGAGCATCCGTGAGTTCCGTTGCCGCGTCGACACGCGCCTTCAGAGAATCAAGCGTTTCCTTGGTGATCTGCTCCTTGACAGCCGAAGGGTCTTTATCCGGCATCGGCATTGGGGCAGGGGTACCGGGTTGAGGCACAGCAGTGGGCGCCGTAGCGGGCGTCGCAGCCGGAGATGGAGTCGCTGGCGTCGCCTGAGATGCAGGAGTCGGACTCCCTGGGAGACCGGGCGCACCGGGAATCTGCATAAATGGGGCAGATTGCTGAGCAACTGCAGGGAACGGGAGCGGGCCCCCCTGTCGTGAGACAGCGGGAGGAGCAGGGACCGCCTTCCAGTCAATCTTCGGAGTCTCCGGGAAGACTGGGCGATCATTTGCCTGCAACGGTAATGCGCCGCCAGCAAAAAGGACCAAAGCCAGAAGACAACAAGACGCCACTGGATATCGAAACAGGCAAACCAACATCAAGACAATCCATTTTCTCTTCGGAAGCCAGGTGAAACCTCCGATCACCCAGACCATGTCGGTCTCTCATGCGGCCGCCAGTCACCTTCTCAACAGAAAAGGACTGAACACCACACGTCAGAAACGTCAGATGATTCCGGATACTATTCCAGTATCGATTTGAAATCAGTCTCGACTCTCAAGTCCCGCACTCGGACAGTCGCCTGCCGAATGATACAACGGGTGAAATCACAATGCACCGAACAGGAATCACACAGGTTAATCTGCTGATGGCAGACTCCAGACCATCATGGAGCTGATTTCGGAGTCTTCGGGGCAGTTTCGCTTTTCGCCCCATTCTGAGCACCAGCAGGAACCATGACTGAATAGTTCAATTCCATCCGAGTTCCAATCGTTTGTATTCGGACAATGTTCTGCGACCGCTGCCCGGTGACGGTGAAACTGGAAAGTGAATCGCCGATTTGTTTCATCTCTCCAATCATTTCCCCAGTTCCGCGATGGAAACAGCGGACAACGACTCCCGGGCGCCGGTACACGAATGGTTCATCCTCAATCTCAACAGTTTCAACCGGCTCTTCCATTGGTGTTTTATCCGACTTCTCGCCCATCGGTTTCACATCCTCTTTTGCAGGGGAATCGGATGGTCCAGAAGCTGGAGTCGGGGAAGATTTTGATTTTTCCTCCGGTGACGGAGCATCCCCCTTTTGCTCTCCTGGCATTGAGCGATCGATTGCAGGGGCAGGCATTGGCTCACCACGTGGTGGCTCTACAGGTGCAGCGGGCGTCGGCTCCAGAGTCGAGGATTCCTCGGCAGATTTCTTTCTCTTTGGAGAAGCTTTGACTTCCTGATCCAGTTCTGAAGTCACAACAACGATCGGAAATTCTTTGGGCTGGTCCAACGGGAATTCGACTTCATCCAGTTCCCGAGTCCAGCGAATCTCACCGACGACGCGATCAAAGCAGTACACGACACCTTTCACCCAGGGACGGCGAAAGCCTCCACGAATCTGAGACATTTTGCGAAAGCGATTGTTCTCAATTTCTTCAGAGAACACGAGCAGGAAATCGTCCTTGCCTGTGCTGCAGAAAATTTGATGAGTCTTTTCCGGGACTTTGACGGGATGAGAAATAATCGTCTGCCCGTTCGACTGATCAACGAGTTCCAACTGATTTCCGTCGACAAGCATCCCCATCCATTCCTGATCGATATCGATTGGAACCGATTCTGTTTTCCAGCTGCGGCTCCAGAGAACCTTCCCGGTTTCCAACTCCAGTCGCTTCACAGTCACTGGCCTGCGAGTCTCTGCCTTGTCTTCCACTGGTCGCTCAGCAGGCTCAACGATTTCAGAAACAGCAACCACATCATCTTCGTCGGCACCAAAGATCGCTCTGTCTCCATGCACGAGCGTTGCCTGAGTCCCATCAGATGAAACGACATTCTCTGGATCATGCTCTCTGGGACGTCTGCTGAGAATCCGGCCATCAACAGAGCTGACAACAAACACCTCAGGATATTCAGGTGATGTCACGACAATCCGGTCCGCGTCTCCATAGCAATCTGCACGGCGAGGAAGATCGTAACGACGCCAGAGTTCAGCTCCGTTCGCCGGATCAACAGCAACCAGCATTCCCCCTTGCATGTAACACAAATATCCGGGCTGAACGGGGCCGACAGCAGCCAGATAATGACGAAATTCGTCCATCTGACGCGATTCAGGGCGATGATATCCCATCCGGGTCGGACGGCTGTCACTCAATGCGGCCAACGCGATATGTTCGCGATCCGCCTGAGTATCTACGACGGCAGGTGGCATTGGCCAAAGCAGCTTGGCCCGTCGTCCACCTTTTACATCAAATGGGGTAATCCCATAGATCTCGCTGCCGGCTTGCAGGATCAACAATTGCTCCAGCCCCCACGTGCGGTTCAGTTTGGCATCGATCCGCAACATTCTCTGTGTGGGAGGGATTGAACAATACCAAGGGCGACTCCATGCTGAGCCACTGAATCGAAGCGCCAGTTGCCCTGGATAATCCATTTCCACCGTGATCCCGTTCCAACCAGAAGCGGTCGAATTCTCAACCTCCAGCGGTACAAGATAAATCTCGCGTGACCCGCGGGTACTTGCGTCCGCTGTTGGCATTCCCGTCGGCCACGGTGAGAGAACATTTGATGTTTCAATCGCGTTCTCAATCTCCATGAGATAACGCTGACACACATTCTCGACAGTTCCACCATCGGGAAGTCGAACATCGCCGGGATACTGAGACAGCCGTGTCAGCCAACGATCGGCATCCAACAGATTTCCACGTTCATGATAAAGCTGGAACAGACGATAGACGGCCCCAGCGGATTCCTCTTGAACAGAACTTGTTGCCTGATCCGCAAGCTGCAACTGCCAAGTGAGCAGGTCCTCGATGGTTTCCGGCTTAGGCGACACTGCAATCCGAAGCTGAGCCCCCCAGCGTGTTCGCCCCAAACGGTTTGTCAGTTCCAGCCCGTTCAGCGATGCACCGCCGGAAGAAGCCTTCAGGTTCTCCAGGCAGGCAGCCATTGCGTCATTCATTTTCGCTTGATCAGCGGGAGCAATTCGCAGTGCTTCATGTTGAAACCAGCGATCCAGGCGACAACGGAAACTGGCATCATTCGATACGACATGAGAAGCAAATTCCTCGGGCGGACCTTCGATCCATAAGCTGGAAAAGAGCGTATAATCCTTTCGCTTCAGAGCATCTTTAGCCCTTAACCGACGCCACATCGCTCGTTCAGCGACCGTTTGTGTCAGACTTTGCACGTCGTTCAGAGAGGACGCCCGAACATCGGCGGTCGTCTCGCTCAAAAACTGGTCTACCAATTGACCGAGCAACGCCAGTCGTGTTGTCTGGATCAATGACGATTCGTTGGTCGCCTGTGCTGCTGCAAATCGTGCTTTCAGAAGTTGAATCGCGTTGTCTTTGTTGCCTGAGAGCAACACCTTCAGGACATCACTAAACGTCCCGTTTGAAGCAAGTGGAGCCGCATCTGTGCCGTTCTGTCTCACACGACGAATGCCATCGGCGGTCACTTCATAAAGGCCAGTTCCGGCAACGACAAGATTTCTGGGACGCATCTGGTAGGGAAGGAACCCATCCGCAGGGGCGAACATCGGGACAGCATTCAAATCTGTCTGAAGTTTTCCATTTGAAAGATCGACCTGAGCAAACCCATCAACCAGAACCGGAAAGAGGTAATGGTTTCCAGAGACACATCCGCGGCCAGCAGGGCCGGGAATGACTGTTGACCATCGACGCTTTCCAGTCAGAAGATCAAACGACTCGATTCTGGAACTGGAGACGACAATCACACCATGCGTCTCACTGGCTGAAGCAAGACTCAAGGCACCATCTCGCTGAGTTCTCCAGAGAATTTTTCCGGACCCTCGATGAATCACCAGAAGTTCATCACGTTCCGGGCTCACGGATACCAACAGATTTCCAATAGGAAACTGCTGTGCCGTCTGCCAGCTGTCCCAGAGCTCAAACCCTGCTCGATAGACGAACTCGCGATATTCATTTGGGTATTCAGTTGTGTCAGTTCGCGGAAATCGGTGTGCCCAGATGACGTCTCCGGTCAAACGATCCACTGCAAACAATGCCCCTGCCGCAGTCGGGCAGACAACCAACTCACCATCCACAATTACCTGACAATCGACATCTTGACGTCGCAGGTCTTTCTGGATCGGAATTTTTGCCTGGGCAACATTGGTTGTGGACAGCAGCTCACCAGTCACAGCGTCGAACTCAAACAACGCGACCGCCTGCAGATCCCGGAATTCCCCAAGGACAAACAGACTCCCATCATAAAGACTCGGCGTTCCGGCAAAGTAAATATCCTTGTCCAGCTTGTCAGACGTCGACCACTGCACAACTCCTGTCGCTTGATCCAGACAGACAAGCTGGTTCGCAGGAAACATGTCGAACGGGTCAGAGGAGCTGCTTTCGCTCCCATCCTCTTCTGAGCCGTCTTCTGAATCTTCTTCAGTCTCCTCGACGCCTTTTTTACTGTCGCCGCCCTCTTTACTGCTGTCGTCTGTCTTATCTTCAACAGGGTCTTT
>JBEBTF010000037.1:0-25962 GCA_040393865.1 Planctomicrobium piriforme
AGGTGGCCGCGATGCAGCCTGTCTGGTGGATGAAAGGCTGAATGCCGCGAGCCAGGAGCGTTGTACTTGTGGAATTGTGCAGACCGTCCCGGTCTATCGGGTAGCCGCGTTGCAGCCTGTCTGATTGGAGAAAGGCTGAATGTCGGAATTTCGTGTGCCGAAATTGTTTGTCTGGCATCAAAACGGACTCCAGTTTCTGGAAAAATAATCTGTTTCCAGCGATTCGACCGGGTTCATAAAAAGTGCTGAATCCGAATTCCGTGACGATTGTGTGACGCAGATTCGGCGCGGCATTCTCTACCGGAAATGTCATTTGCACATCCGGGTGTGTTCGCTATCGAGAGCCCCCTGATTTGACTACGATCTGAGTCTGAACTGGACTCCCCGCAGTGGTCGTTTTCCCCCTGGAATCGGTCGACTGCTACCCCATAGACATGATTTTCGCAGGAATCGGACCTGTCTGGCTGCCCTGACTTTGCCAGTCAAAGTATCAGCCAGACAAGGATTTCCTGCCGAGAACCAGGCCCTGGACAGGGCGAGAGAGAATTCCTCTCTGGAGAACATCAATGCCGCTGGAACGCATCAGCCGCACCTGCTTCAACCTGATTCACGGGAAAAACCTCGTTTACAATCAGTGTTGGGAAGACCCACGTCTGGACCGTGTCGCTCTGGAACTGACTCCGCAGGACACTGTGGTTGTCATTACATCAGCCGGTTGTAACGCACTGGACTACGCGCTCGCTGGAGCTGGCCACGTCTACGCTGTCGATATGAACTTCCGCCAGAATGCTGTTCTGGAGCTGAAGAAAGCTGGCTTGAAGACGCTGACTCAGCCGCAGTTCTTCGAATTGTTTGGTAAGGGGCGTCTGCCGGAGTGGAAGACACTCTACCCTCAGGTGATCCGCCCTGCTCTGCCAGAATTCGCTCAGCAATTCTGGGATCAGAACGGTAGTTTCTTTTCAGGAAAAGGCCGGCGCAACAGCTATTACTTCCGTGGAACCTCCGGGCTATTCGCCTGGATGGCAAATGTCTACATCAACCGGTTCGCCGGAATTCGCAAGACTGTCAACCAGCTGCTGGATTGCAAAACGGTTGAAGAGCAAAAGGAAATCTTCGAGCGCACAAAGCTGAAGGAAAAGCTGTTCCGTCCGATGCTCCGCTGGGCATTGCGTCGCGATACAACGATGTCCATGCTCGGCGTTCCACGCAGCCAGCGAAAACAGATGGACCGCGAATATCCAGGCGGTGTCGCACAGTTCATCATGGACCGCATCGAGACTGTTTTTGCCAAATTGCCGTTGCATGACAACTACTTCTGGCGTGTCTATCTTACCGGGGAATACACCCCGGAGTGCTGCCCGGAATATTTGAAGGCAGAAAACTTCGAAGCATTGAAAAACGGGGTCGCCGACAAAGTGACCACACACACTGATTCCGTTCTGGGATTCCTTGAGAAGCACTCGGAGAAAGTCTCCCGGTTTGTGCTGCTGGATCACATGGACTGGCTCTACAGCAACCACAAAGACATCCTTGCTGCAGAATGGCAGGGGATCGTTGATCGTGCTGCTCCGAATGCCAAAGTCATCTGGCGCAGTGCAAGCCTTTCTGTGGACTTCGTTGATCCGATCGAAGTCACGGTCAACGGCAGACGCACGACAATGGGCGAGCTGTTGAAGTACAAAACAGAGCTTGCTGCCGAGCTTCACCCGATCGATCGCGTGAATACTTATGGCAGCTTCTACATTGCAGATCTGAACGTGCAGTAAGTTGGCGGACTGTTCGCCAAATTGTTGCGTGGCGTGATTTCTGATTGGCAGATCAACACCGTGTCATTATCGACACGGTTTCAGTGAACTTTTCAGACGGGTGAGCTCAACGTGGGTATAGTTAACGATCTGAAAACGGTCTGGCATCTTGTCGCACGACGAGCCAGCGGAAACACCCATCAGGAACGCCTCGATAGTTTTTATTCCGGTCAGGCGACTGGCTACGATGAATTTCGTCGTCGCATGCTGCACAGTCGAGATGACATGATCCAGAAGATTCCTGTCCCCAAAGACGGAGTCTGGATCGATCTGGGGGCCGGAACCGGAGAGAACGCCGATCGCATCGGGCCAAAGATTGCCGAATTGAAGAAGGTCTATCTGGTCGACCTGTCCACTTCCCTGCTGGAACAGTCACAAGCCAGAGTGAAGGCTCGGGGATGGTCGAATGTGGTCCCGGTTTGTTACGACGCAACCACGTTTGAGCCAGAAGAAGGTTCGGCCGACGTTGTGACTTTTTCTTACTCGCTGACCATGATTCCGGACTGGTTCCGCGCGATGGATCATGCCTACAAGTTGCTTAAACCGGGCGGGATGATTGGCGTGGTCGATTTCTATGTCGCCAGAAAATATCCCGGTGAAGGGAATGTCAAACACGGCTGGACCACCAGAACCTTCTGGCCACCATGGTTTGGCAGCGATAACGTCTTTTTGAGCCCTGATCACATTCCGTATCTGCAGAACAAGTTCGAGACTGTCGAACTCAGTGAGCGTCGCGGGAAGATTCCTTATCTCCCCTTCGTCCGTGCTCCGCACTATGTCTTCATCGGGCGGAAGCCACTGTAAGGGGAAGCGCCAGTACGGTGCCTGCAATGTGGCGGTACTGTGAATGAGGGGCAGTCGGGGAGCTTTATCCCGTTGATGTCAGTGCCCCTCTGCAGGGAACAGTTTTGCAGGGAACAGTTTTGCAGGGAACAGTTTTGCGGGGAATAGTTTTTCGACAATGCTGGCCATTCGATTCTGCCCGGCCTGATTAAGGTGGATGGAATCGAGTGTGTACTTTTTTGAACTGATGAGATTCGCCAGCTCTCGTTTGGGAATGAGAGAGACTTTGTATTCTTTGGCGAGCTTTCGCTGGATTTCACCATAGCGGTTGCAGAGCGGCGGGAGTGGCAGTTCGAACATGACTGTCTGGCTTGCCTTTCCTGTCACCAGTTTCAGTAACTCGTTGAGATCCCGTTCAAAGTCGCTGACGGAAGTTCCTCCGAGTAGATCGTTTCCGCCCAACTCAACAAGAACCACTGCGCCGTCGGGGATACGATCCTCCATTGGGACCGTCAATTTCTTCACTGCCCCGCCGACAGTCTCGCCCATCTGGGATAAATCGATGATGTTCCATCCCCTGCTCTCCTTCAACAACTGAGGCCAGGTGACAGCTTCGTTCTCTTCGATCCCGGCAGAGATGGAATCCCCTAGCACCACGATCGGCGCGTTTGCTGACTCCGCAGGGAGTTGGGGGAAAGTACGCCATGTGTATTCTGTGACCCCTTCGAATAACCACAGCACAGCGACAATCACGCAAAGCAGATTTTCAAATGATCGGCGCGGGCGTTTGAGAGTTGGTGCCTGCGGTTGCGTCGGAAGCGGTTGCCCCAGCAATAGCCACCCGACGGTCACAATCACATTGATGAGATAGCCCCCATTCGCCTGCGGAGTCGCAGACAGGAACACGAAAACGGCTCCGATACACGCGAATCCCCAGACCACTTTTTCGCCGCCGGGCAATTTAAATTGTCGCCAGGCCACCGCCAGAACAAGCAGTGCAATTCCGGAAAAGAGGGCGTCCCCACTGATAAAATGGCGAATAATCGATTCCGAAACTGGTGACATCAATGATCCCTGTGCCGTCGAGACGGTTCCCTGACTTTCTTGCGGCCCGTATTGTATGCTGTCAGTCTGGTTTCAAGTGGTTGCGAACAGGAAATCTTTCTGACAAAGACGACGTCAGAGAGCACCGAAAATTTGTGACCTGATCACGATCTCGCAGATGGCGTTTTCTGATCAATTCGAAATTTCAAAATCAAACCTGTTTTTCAGGTCTGAACAAATGGCAGAGATGAGCGAAACACCCTGGTATCGAGACGGACTTCAGTTTGAATGTACCGGGTGTGGAGATTGCTGCACCGGAGCCCCGGGATTCGTTTGGGTCAACGACGAAGAGATTCGGGCCATCGCGAATTATCTCGACAAACCCATCGGAGAGATTCGTCTGCTTTACACCCGCCCTGCCCGCGGAAAAGTTTCGCTGAATGAGTATCGCAACGGGGATTGTGTGTTCTTTGATCCTCAAAAGCGGGGCTGCACGATCTACCCTGTTCGGCCGATTCAATGTCGAACATGGCCGTTCTGGAAAGGGAACATCGAAACCCCGGAAGCGTGGGAATCGACCTGTCGTGATTGCGCTGGATCAGGACGCGGCCCTCTCGTGCCGCTTGAAGAAATCATTCATCGCGCTTCACAAACCAGCTGAACCGGTTCCGGTTCGATCTCTTGATCGGGCTTGCACGTCCAGCGCCGGAAGTATGCCCCCCGGAACGAAAAATCCCTCCGCGAGAACCGATGTTCCATGCGGAGGGATCGAGGAGAGAGTTTTTTTGAGTTCTGGAGAGAACTCCTGTCTCAGCCGATTCGAGATTGCTCTCGAATTTATGCGGCGTCGATGTCTGTGATTTCAGTGATGCGGTTGTGAGGCGTGTATGCAGCCTCTTCTGCGATCGCATTCAGACGGAACTGCATGATGTATGCATCTTCTTCCGTGTCGTCGAAGTGCCGACGCAGCACGCAGACCGCCTTGAAGTTCTGCTCTTTGAAGAACAGTTGGGCGTCGAGATCCCCTTCTCGAATTTCGATCAGGATCTCACTGCGTCTCTGCTGAGACAATTTATCGATCAGCCGCAATACCATTTGCGAGCCGATTCCACTACGGCGTGCTTCAGGAGCAACCGCAAAATTCAGGATATGCAGCCGAGATTTATGAAGCTCATAAATCATGAATCCGACGATGCGATGATTGTGCTCGGCAACCATGCCGATGCAATTTCGCTGGCGAAGACAACACAGGAAGTCTTCGTCGTTCCAGGGATTCTTGGCACTGGCCTGTTCGATTCTCAACACTTCCGCCATATCCCGGCGAATGAGCCATCGAATCTGCACATCCAGTCGCTGATTGGGAGATGAACCAGAGCTCACAAGGGCCTCCATGCCGCCTGTTCTTACTTCAATAATATCAATGATTTCGGCGAAGGATGCTTACCATCTCGTTCCGAAGGTGCACCACCTTACCACAGGTCTTCAAACGAGGTGAAGCCGGAAATCCCTTAATCTTGGGAGAGGCGTTTGAAAACGACGTTTTCTGCCGTTAACCGATTTGCACCCCTCTCTTTTGGTGGCTTGTTTGGTAATTGAGGGGAGCCACAAAGACTCGTTAAGCTGCCTCGCAACATCGTTGAAGCATCACCGAAACATCAGCGGGAATCGGGCTGCTGATGCACCTTTGTCTGCTCGGTCAGTGTGCCGCAGATTGATGAGTGGCGGATCAGTGTGTTGCCGCGCTTCCACAAATTTCCCCGCGCAGTCGATTGATGGTTCCACGCAGTTGCTCTGGCTGGAAAAGACAGACGGGATACTCACGGCTTTTCAGGATTTGATTTGCTCGGAGCTCGGCAAATGCCTCATCCAGTTCCTGCTGCGTTTCTTCGATCTGATCAGCAGCCAACTCACCCAATCGCTTTTGGATCTGCTTCAATCTCAAATGCCGTTGTCGATTGGCGAGCTTCAGGCCCCGGCGTTCACTTCGAGTCAGCCCTGCATTTCGTTGCAACCGAGCTTCTTCCCAGATTGCGGCTTGCTCTGCTTTCAGTGAGGCAACTTCTGGCCCTGCTTCACCGGTCGGGCCTTCAAACTTCAGACGCCGTAACCGTGTTGATAACGCTGCAATCGTCTCGTTCGTCACAGGGAAAGGATGTAACGGAAGACGCACTGTTGCAGTGAGGGTGAGAAAGGTTGGCGCCGGAATTCCATAGAATGTCGAGAACAACCGATTGGTGATCTCGTCATACCGGGCGCCGCCAATTCCATGAACAAATAAATCGGCCAGACAAAGTCGTGTGAAGAGAGTCGTTGTCAATGCGCGTGTCCGCAGACGCCCTCGTTGCTGCAATTCATGAAGCGAGGCAAGGTCATGCGAATCCGCCGGGAGTTGGGCAATCAGGCGTTCTCCGGCGAACAAGGCGATTTCTTTGCCCTGTCGTTCTGCAAAAACGCGTTGTCGGTCGACGTCACCGGCTTCCCAGTACCAGAATGGAAGTTCGAAACGGCTTCCCATCTGCTCCAGGTCAGGAACCGGATGTCGATGATTCCGAATTTTGTAGGTTCTGCGATACCAGTGAACCGCTTCGTTGTATGACTGAAAGAATTCTTCGTGTCGTTGAATGAGAGATTGAGCGAACAATAGAAACGGTTCGGTCTGACACAGCAGACTCACAGGCAATTCGAGATTCGCAATTCCCCAGTGATGTTCATGCTCGACTCTGGCCGCTGTCAGCAGAAACGCAATCTGATTCGTCTTCAAACTCGCTTCGATCGCAGCAGGCCAGCAACTTGCCAAAGTCGGGGTGATTCCCCAAGGCTTCAAAGCTTCGGCAACACGATCTGGAAAAGAGGCGAATACTTCGGCATCGTGAAGTCGGCGTTCTTCCCATGGCTGCGTCGGAGAATCGATATCGTATTCCACGGCTTCGAATCGGGGTTCGGTACGTGTCCCTGCTGGAACGCGAATTGATGGCGGGCCAGCCAGATCGTTATCGACAATCAGATTCAACCCGGTACTTCCGACACACCTTGCCAGATGCGAGACCGCGACATTCTTCATCCACACACCAGCATGATTCAACGATGGCTGGTGTCCTGTGACATACAGTGGGCCATCTCCAATTCCCGGCGCCTGTCCGAGAGTCTCGTACATCCAATGATGAGCAGCAGTCAAACAGACTGATTTGGTCCAGTCACGAAACTCGGCGAGAGATTTCCCTCCCAGCACCACAGTGGCAGATCGCAAAAGCTGCGAATTCTGCATGGCCACTGCCCGACCCTGAGAGACAGGGGGCTGGCTGAGAATTCCTCCATCCTCTGAGGGCGCACGATACCGCGTTCCAGCTGCATCGGGAATCGGCGTCAACGTGTGCTGAATGCTGGAGAAACTCATCACACCGGGCCAATCAATTCAATAATGTTGAAGGGAATGCGTTTTGTAATTCTTGGGGAAACTTTTGCCCTGACAATCGGTGGTTCACGACTCCAGACACCGAATCTGCTGGTCCCCCATCTCCCGTTTCAGAACCTCTCGATAATAACTTAAACGCTTCTGAGCATCATCCAGCGCTCCGCCGAAAGAGCGTTTTTCGTCCAGATAGACCAACGGGACCGGAAATTCCTTGATTCGCATATGATGGCGAACAGCCTGGACCCAAAACTGCAGAGGCATCGCGTATCCGAGTTCCGTGACGTCAAATAGCGGCAATGACGCAACCCGATAGGCTTTGAACCCGCAGAATGAATCAGTCAGCTTTAATCCCAGGCATTCATTCAATTGCCTGGTGATTTCCACGTTGATGCCGCGTCGATCCTCTGGTGGAACTGAATTCGCGTCGAAGACCGTCAAATAGCGACTTCCAGACACGATATCCCACGGATTCTCAGGGTCTTTGAAGACCTCGGCTGCCAGTGCGGGAATCAGTTGCGGTTGGTGCTGCCCATCACAATCGATGGTGACGAGCACATCGAATTTCTGATCAACAGCGTACTGAAACGCCGTTCGCAATCCTGCTCCATAGCCCAGATTTCGTTCGTGCCGAATGACTTCAATGCCTGGGATGGTGCGGAGAATCTCCGGTGTCTTGTCTTTAGAACCATCATCAACGACCAACACGTCTGTGCTGTATCGCTGAACTTCCGGCAACACTTCCAGAAGATGGGACTCTTCGTTGTAAACAGGTAACGCCGTCAGAATTCGAGGAGTCATCTCGTTTCCCTGAATTGAATTGAGTCCTTCCCTATCAGGACGCGACCTGACAGGAAATTGGGAGGAGAGCTCTCCCTGTCCCGGACAAACCCGATTTTAGACTTAAATCAACCAGAGAACAGCAAATCTCAGGCGAAAGAGGAAAAACGAAGGGCACATAACCCAATAATTGGAGGATTGTTACGACCAGGCAGCAATGATCGACCAGCCTGTCTGGACACTGCAAAAACTCCAATCAGGGCAATTCTTCAATCACAATGTCTTTAAATGAAATGAGCGCCTTTCCGCCTCCGTGAACCTGCAGCGCAATCAGGCCATCCTGAGCAATTCCCGGTTCCTTTTCGGTGAAATCCACCATCTCAACGCCGTTCAACCAAATTCGCACCCGATTCCCTTCTGCCCGAATCCGGTAATCATTCCAATCGTTGGGTTTTAACGCCTTTTGGACGATCTCCTTTTCTGGTTGAATCAGAAATTTGTTGCGTCGGCTTTCGTCGTAGAGCGCACCGTCATATCCCTGACCAATGTCAGCCTGATAACCACTCATTTCGTGATGATTGGGAACCCGTTCGCTACGAAATTGCACGCCTCCGTTGACGAATCCTTCCGTCCCCTGAAGTTTGTACTTCAACCGCAGGTCAAAATTTTTGAAACGCGTTTTTGATGCCAGAAACTCGTTTCGGGGAACGTTTGTTTCGAGAGAACCCCCAACGATCACGCCGTCTTCGATTCTCCATGTTTTGACGGTCTCCCCTTCCCATCCGGAGAACGTTTTCCCGTCGAACAAGGAACGTTCGGCAGCAGAAATTCCTGTGCAAAACATCAAAAGACAAGTCATCGCAACGATCAACCGACTTACCATCACGCGCCTCTGTTTCCTAATCGGACTGTGAACTCAAACACCTGACAAAGGTTCTATGAATTCTTCTCACAGGCAATATCAACGCCGGACAGAACGAACTCGGAGTCGACTCCATAGTTGTCAAAACGTAACGAATAATGGTCGTTGAACCAGTTCGCGATTTCCGGGACTGCAACGGGATCGAATTCCGGAGAGCAATGCAATGTTCGGCCGGAATGCTGCTTTACCAGTTCTCCGTCGTCCAGAATGACCTCGCCTGCACTGATCAGATAACGGGGCAATTCGAACATCGACTGAATATCAGACTGAGGCTGGTACAGAGTGACATCTCCATCGGCTCCGATCCCAAGATGCCCTTTTCTCTTCAGCCCCAAGATTTTTGCTGGTGCCGCACGAGTGATAATGGCAATCTCGCTGAGCGTGTATTCGCGTTTGATGTCCTGCAATGTGCTGCGATTCTTAACTTCTGGGGGCAACGTCTGCAGGACTTCCTCACGCCGGTTTCGATCCATGAGCAAAGCGATAATCTGAGGGTAAGCAAGAAACGCGGCTCCATTCGGGTGATCCGTGCTCATCGCGATTCTCCACGGATCAGGCATCAGAAGATACCACTCAAGGCCGATGACCCACTGCAGAGCATGCACGAGAGATTTGCGTTTATAGACAATTGGGACAATTCCACATCCCGATTCCATCTCCGTGTCGTTGCTGAACCACTTCCCTCCCACGGTTCGATGTAAGTAGTAGCCGAGCGCACTGTCTCCTGTCATTGCGGTTGCAGGTCCAAAGAGAACCTGCCCAACGTCGACGGTCAGGTTCTGATGACTCGCGACATAGTCCACAAGCTCTGGAACTCGGGAGCAGAATGTCGCTTGATCATCCGCATCGCCTCCATAACTGTGGAACTGAATATGAGCAAGATGCGCGCGTGAACCGTCCAGCGCCTGCATTGTTTCCAGTGTTGTCGTGGCGTTGCCGGGTACGCCGAGATTGGTGCAATGCAAATGAATCGAATGCGGGAGCCCCAGTTCGTCCACACCTCTGGCGATCTCACGCAAAATGCTTCGCGGAGTCACATTAAAACCTGGAATCGCATCATCAATTGATCGCACCGCACCCGCCGATTGTTTCCAGACTTCGACTCCGCCGGGGTTCACGATCTTCACGCCATAGGCTTTGGCTGCATTAACGATCCAGCCAATGAAGTGTCGGGCCTGTTCTGTGTTTCCTTTGGAAAGCTCGTTCAATAGATATTGGTTATTCCCGAGCATGACAAAAAAGCCTTTGTCAAGAATCGGGGTGTCTGCGAATTCATCGTGCACATGCAAGGCAGACAAAGGCGGAACAGCCGCATCAAATGCCGTTGTGTATCCAAGGCCGGCATAGAGATAGCCTGTCGCAAACGTACTCGGAACCAATCCCCCGGTGCCTGATCTGAACTCCCCTGAAGCCTTGAATCGTCGCTCTTTCTGCTCCGGCAACATTTTGCGAGCTGCGTTCACTTTTGAACCGGCAATATGGCAATGGATATCTACACCGCCAGGCATTACCACCAGTCCGGTTGCATCAATCACGCGATCCGCTCGAATCGTGTCGCCCGGCGAAGCGACAATCGTTCCGTCCTGAATCCAGAGATCCTGCACTTCTCCATCAATCCCATTCGCAGGGTCATAGATGCGGCCATTCGAAATTTTCAGAAGCGACATGGGAATACAGTTCGAATCGTGCGGATGAATCAACCAGATCGACGCAGAAGTCAGACCGTGAAAGCATATCAGAACTCAAAACCGACTCTCTACAGAACCACTGCCGGAAGACGAAATCGGATCAGCCGCCGCTGAATGCCACATGCCAGAGCTGCTGAATAACTTCTGGAAATACTCGACGTAACGGGTGTGGCACAATATCTGCCGTTTCAGCGGCCGTGAGTTCAACCGACGGTGTGGACAACACGGCTGCATACTTCCTGTGCGATGTGGCAGTAAGGCTACCAGTCAGGACGGTGATTCACTGAATTACCCCTTTCAATTTAGGATAATTTCCTTTTTTTGAGTGCGTTCTCTTCAACGGAATAGAGAATGCATAATTGAATGATCTATGAGGGATCATCTTCGTGTCGAGTTTGCCTGTTCATTGGTGACCTTGCGCATCTTCAAGCCTACATTCGATCGCAGAGTTCTGTATTGCCTGTTCCACTGTGTGGCAATCAGATGTTCATTAATTGAAACATGCGTTGTGTCGTCTCTGGTGAGAGTGAGTTGCTTTCATAAATGGATAACTTGCCGCGAGCAGCGGGGTTACATGGAAATCGTACGGTCTCGCCTCGATTCAATCCAAGGAGGCCTTGTCCGATCACAAGCATGGTCACAGGCGTGCTGTCATTGCTTTGAAACCCATCTGTTGAGAACGGTCGCACTACGAGTGGGAGTTGAGTCCTCATGGGAAATCAGCCATTACGCGTCGTTATTATTAAACCGAGTAAATACACGGAGGATGGTTCGGTAGAGCGGTTTCGCTGGGGCTTTATGCCCAATAGCACGGTGCCATACATGCGAAGTATGACTCCGGCCATGGTCGGCACATCTCACGTTGAGGTTCATACGATCGATGAATATGTTCATGCTGACCTGCGTTATCTTTCTTTACTAAATCGACCAGCAGGCGGCCAGACTCTTTTGGCACTGGTAGGTGTACAGAGTCATCAGTTTCATCGGGCATTGGATCTGGCAGCTTACGCCCGAAAGAATGGCTGTCTGGCTGTGATCGGCGGGCCGCACGTGATGACCTGCGATACCTCGTCATTGCATGGATGCGGAGTGAGCTTCGCTCAGGCGGAGGCGGAACTGATCTGGTCTGAGATCCTCCATGACGCCACTGAAGGAGAATTGCGGCCGGTTTATGGCAGTGACCGCCGTTGGCAGCAGGAATTGGAGGCGCCAACGCTGATCCCTCCCACGCAGAACGATCTCGGCCGCTATGTCATTCCGATGCTCGGGGTCTATCCCGCCCGTGGATGTCCATTTCTGTGTAACTTTTGTTCGGTCATCAAGATTGCCGGGAGACGGATTCGCAGTCAGAGCATCGACACGACGATGGCCAGTCTCCGCGCTGCAAAGGCGGCGGGGGTTAGCACGATTATGTTCACGTCGGACAACTTCAACAAATATCCAGATGCTGAGACGCTGCTGGAGGCCATGATTGAGGAACGACTGGATCTGAGCTTCTTTGTTCAGTGTGATACGCAGATCGCTCGGCAGGAGCACCTCGTGGAATTGCTGGGCCGAGCAGGATGCTTTCAGATGTTTGTCGGCGTTGAATCGTTCAATCGCCAGACACTGCTGGCCGCCCACAAGGGGCAGAACCGACCGGATACCTACCGCGAAATAGTGCGTCTCTGCCGTGCACATGGATTTAGTTCACACTTTTCGAACATCATTGGCTTCCCTCAGGACACCGAGCAGGAAATTCAGGAGCATCTGGAGGTGCTGCAGGAAATGGAGCCAACCTGGGCTTCGTTCTATATCCTCTGCCCAATTCCCGGCACGGAGCAATATGACGATTTTCTGTCGCAGGGACTGATCACCGAAACGAATCTCGACCGTTTTGATACGACATGCCTGACATGGCGACACCCTAGCCTGTCACGAGAGCGCCTCTCGGAACTGTTGTTTCAGTGCTATCGTCGATTCTTCTCTGCCCGACATACATTGCAGAATGTGCGGACCGAGCTTCATTTCCCGGTGCAGGCAAAACTGAAACGTGCGATGGGAAATCTGGCAATGTCGTTCTTCAACCGGTATTGCGCCTGGCGTTCGATGCACCCCATGTCCGGGGGAATAAGACGCGTACGACTCGATGGCACATCCGATTTCCTCTCGCTTCGCAAAGCCACCTACGGCTTTGAGCTGGCGCCGCTTCCCAAGAGCCTGCAACTACCGAGTTCGGAAAGCCAGTTGAACAAGGTTCTTCCGCCTTTGCGATACGCGAATCGGTCGCACGCCCAGGAACAGATCGCAGAAGCTGATCCTGTTCTCAACGCAAAATCACATGACATTTAGACCGTATCGGTCTGCCCTGCGGCCGCGCAGTAACCTTCTCGATAGGGAGAAACTCAAGACGGTCTGATAGAAGAAAGGCTGAATCCCGCGTGCCAGAGTCGTCGCATTTTTTCAGGAGATACGATCGAATCAAATGAAGCGATTCGGCTAAGCGGTCTTGAGAGCGTCCGAACTAGCTGGGAGCCACGTGAAAGCTGGCGTCGCAACCGGCCGCAAAGGACAGAGTCGAGCAGCACAAAAACTGTGCATAAAAGCAAAAACCCCAGCATTGCCGGGGTTTGCAACGAGATGCGAAATCTCGCTAATCGAAAAGTAGCGGTGGAGGGATTCGAACCCCCGACACGCGGATTATGATTCCGCTGCTCTAACCAGCTGAGCTACACCGCCATCAAATTTGCCGAGTTTGAACCAAATCTGTTGGTTTCTCGGATGACCCGCTGGTTGCCCGGCAGGTTCGCCGCGATTTATTACAGATTCGTCTCTTAAACTCAACCTTCCCAAGGCAAATTTCCTTTGGAACCGCATTGGGAGCGGAGAGTATGGCGAACTCTTCAAGTTTGTGCAAGTTTCTCGACAGAATCTCTCGTCAGGTTTGTAAACCTCCCTTCCCTCGCTACGCCAGCAGCACAGGATGAGTTACGATCTGGTAAGGCAGTTGGCCGTTTCAGCACGCATGATCTATTTGCAGTCGAGAAACATACGGATGTTGTGGGAAATTGAGATTCATCCCGTGGCGGGGTCTGTCGACCGGGAATCCGAAAAAGTTCTTCGGGAAGCGCATTCTCGCGGCCTCTCTTCTATTCAAACTGTTCAGGCAGCCAGATCGTATCTGGTTGAAGGTGATCTCTCGCCAGAACAGTTGAAACAGGTCGTGCGATTTGTCGGGGACAATCTCGTTGACAGAATTGTGATCAATGAGTTGCCAGCCGAGATCCAGTTCGGGTCTGGCAAGCTCCTCAACGTCCTCTTCAAAGCAGGCGTTACCGACAATACCGGCTTGACCGCCAAGAACGCATTGCAAACTCTCGATGTGCCTGTCACCGGCGTGGCAACTGTTCGAAAATACTGGGTCAATGACTCTGCAACAGACGAAGACGTCGCTCGTCTTGGTCGGCGTGTGCTTTCAAACGATTCCATTGAGCGCGTGGTTAATGGTCCATTGGCACTCAAGAGTCTGGCGCTGGGTTCCGAGTACCATTTCGAACTGAAGCATGTTGCCATCCGCGATATGGATGACGCAGCACTGCAGCGATTGAGCAAAGAAGGACAACTGTATCTGCAGCCAGCAGAAATGCGGCAGATTCAGAAGCACTTTCAGGAATTAGGGCGTGAGCCAACGGATATCGAACTCGAAACCGTTGCACAGACGTGGAGCGAGCACTGCTCCCACAAGACGCTCGGCGGACGCATTGCCTACCGTGATGAGAACGGGACTCGTCAATTCAACAGCATGTTGAAAGAAACCGTGTTTGCGGCGACTCAAGAGATCCGCAAATCACTTGGTGAAGACGACTGGTGCGTCAGCGTTTTTAAAGACAACGCCGGGATCGTCCGTTTCGATGAGAAACAGGACGTCTGCATTAAAGTTGAAACACACAATCACCCCTCTGCTCTGGAACCTTACGGGGGAGCAAACACCGGTTTGGGAGGCGTGATTCGCGATCCGCTCGGAACTGGAATGGGAGCCAAGCCGGTCTGTAATACAGACGTGTTCTGCTTCGCTCCTCCTTCCACTCCATACGATTCGTTGCCGCAGGGGCTTCTCCACCCGAAGACAATCATGAGTGGTGTCGTCTCCGGTGTCCGTGACTATGGAAACCGGATGGGGATTCCAACCGTCAACGGAGCGGTCTACTTCGACGATCGCTACCTTGGCAACCCGTTGGTTTATTGCGGCAACGTCGCCATGATTCCTCGGGGAAAGAGCGAGAAGAAAGTCTCTCCCGGAGATTTCATCGTCGCCGTTGGGGGCCGAACCGGACGCGACGGAATTCACGGGGCGACCTTCTCCTCCGCAGAACTGACTCATGAGAGCGAAGAACTCTCAGGCGGAGCTGTTCAGATCGGCAACGCCATCACCGAGAAGATGGTGATGGACGTGGTTCTTGCCGCTCGCGATCTTGAACTGTTCAACGCCATTACAGACTGTGGAGCCGGCGGGTTCAGCAGTGCTGTTGGAGAGATGGGAGAGGAGACCGGCGCCGAAGTCTGGCTCGAAAAAGCTCCATTGAAGTATGACGGACTGTCCTACACTGAAATCTGGATCAGCGAAGCCCAGGAACGAATGGTGCTTGCCGTTGGCGAAGATCAGTGGGAACGGTTCCACGCCCTGTGTGCGTCCGAAGGTGTCGAAGCGACCATCATCGGAAAGTTCACCGACACTGGAAATCTTGTTTTGAAGTACGCAGACAACATTGTCGGGGAACTGACAATGGAATTCCTCCACGAAGGACGTCCACCTGTCATTCGTGAAGCCAACTATACTCCGGCACCAGCTCAGCCGTTCCAGCCACAGGCGACCGATTTCAACGACGTCCTGAAGAAGATTCTCTCCTCTCTGAACGTCTGTTCGAAAGAGAGCATCATCCGCCAGTACGATCACGAAGTTCAGGCCGGAAGCGTCGTGAAGCCACTGGTCGGGATTAAGAACGATGGCCCTTCCGATGCGGCTGTCATTCGCCCTGACCTGACATCCAACCGCGGACTCGTGATTGCCTGCGGAATGAACCCGCACTTTGGGGATCACGATCCGTACTGGATGGCGGCATCAGCCATCGACGAAGCGTTGCGAAACTGCGTGGCTGTCGGGGCCGATCCATCACGCATCGCCATTCTCGACAACTTCTGCTGGGGAAATACAGAACGCCCAGAAACTCTCGGGTCGCTCGTACGTGCTGCCCTGGCTTGCCACGACGTCGCGATTGCCTTCGGAACTCCATTCGTCAGTGGTAAGGATTCGCTTAATAACGAATTCTCATACGAAGAGAATGGCCAGAAGAAGACCATCACGATCCCTTCCTCATTGCTGATTACCGCCTTGGGCCAGATTGCTCATGTCGAAGACAGCGTGACAATGGATCTGAAGGCTGCTGGCAACGTCATTCTGTTCGTCGGGACCACGCTGGAAGAAATGGGCGGCAGTCACTTCAATCTGGTGACCGGCTCAACCGGTGGCGACGTTCCGAAGGTCGACCTGAAGAATGCTCCAAAGTTGTTTGCTGCGTTCCACGAAGTCGCTTCGCAAGGGTTGCTCAAGAGTGCTCACGACTTGAGCGAAGGGGGACTCGCGACTGCTCTTGCTGAAATGGCATTTGCAGGTGGTTTGGGAATCGACGCCGATCTGAAACCATTGGCTGGTCTGAGTGACGCGGTCAACTTGTTCTCGGAAAGCAATACCCGATTTGTGGTCGAAGTTGCCGCTGGCGACGTCTCTGCAATTCAGGCAATCTTCCAGAAGCATCAGGTGGGAGTGCCGGTCGTGCTCGGAACTGTCACTGAAACTCAGAAACTGACGATCACCGGAGCAAATGGAACAAAATTGATCGACTCCGATCTCGCTAGTCTGAAGCAGGCATGGCAGGCACCGTTGGCAAACTTCTAGAACAGTTTGCTCTACCGAGTGCCCGCATAGCGGCCGTTTGAATTGATGAAACGCAACTCGCCGCGTGGCGGACGCGTGAAAATGATTTCGCAAGGTGATCTAGGCCGATTCGGTCTATCAAGTGAGCCGTCGGGGCAACAGAATCAGGGCGTATCAAGGTGGGATGCACTCCCCCGAGATACGCCTTTTTTGTGTAAAGTTCGTGTTAAAATGACATGTTGCTGATTCCGTGGGGCTGGAACGTTTCGGCCTGAGAACAGAACATAATTTCTGTACGTCTTTTCTGCTGAAAGTCAGTGCTCCGAACTTTTGACGGTGATATTCATGGCTGATGTATCAACACGATCCCAGCCTGAAAACGCGATGCCATCGCTGAAGCGGGAAGTTGGCGTCTTTGGTGCGACGATGATGGGATTGGGCTCCATCATTGGCACCGGTGTCTTTGTGAGTATCGGAGTCGCTACGGGTGTGGCTGGCCCAGCGGTTGTTCTGGCGATTGCTGTTGCTGCTGTCGTGGCTGCCTGCAATGCCCTGAGCAGTGCCCAGCTTGCTGCCAATCATCCGGTCAGTGGCGGAACCTATGAATATGGCTATCGCTGGCTGCATCCGAGTTTCGGTTTCACGGCTGGCTGGATGTTCATTTGTGCCAAGACCGCATCCGCCGCGACCGCAGCGTTAGGATTCTCAGGTTACGTCCTCAATACGTTCTCTCAGAATCGGACTGAGTGGCTGGTGCCACTTGCTCTGGTCGTTGTTCTGGTGTTTACGGTGCTTGTTCTGAGTGGGATCAGGCACTCCAGTAATTCAAACATCATCATTGTCTCTGTGACATTGTCCTCGCTGCTTGTCTTTATTCTGGCTGGACTCCCCACAGTTCTGGTTGCTGGCACCAGGCATCTAACACCGTTTTTTGCACCAGTATCGGAAACAACTCCTCCAATAGCGGGTTTTCTTCAGGCGTGTGCTCTGATGTTTGTCGCTTACACTGGCTATGGCCGAATCGCGACACTGGCTGAAGAAGTCCACTCTCCCCGTCGGACGATCCCGGTGGCGATCATTGTTGCGATGCTGGTTTCGATGGTGTTGTACCTGGCTGTTGGGCTGGTCAGCATCGTTTCTGTGGGAGCAGAGACATTTGCATCAGCTGGAACACAAAAAGCTGCTCCATTGGAGATCGTCTCCCGTCACTTCAATGTGCCCGGAGTTGCGATTGTTGTGGCCGTCGGGGCGTTAACCGCAATGCTCGGCGTATTACTGAATCTGATTCTGGGACTGTCCCGAGTTGTTCTGGCGATGGGGCGAAGACGCGACATTCCCTCTTTTTTCGCCAGTATTAGTGGGAACTCAGCGACCCCCGTTCCTGCCGTGTTACTCGTCGGAGGGCTTATTGCCGGGCTTGTGCTGGTGGGGGATGTGAGAATCACATGGTCATTCAGTGCGTTTTCCGTGCTGATCTATTATGCCATCACCAATCTCGCTGCGATTCGGCTCAGTGACGAGGAACGCCTTTATCCGCGAGTGATTCCGTGGCTGGGATTGTTTTCCTGCCTGTTTCTCGCCTTCTGGGTTGACCCTTTGATCTGGATGATTGGTCTCGGCCTGATTGCTGGCGGACTTATCTGGCAAGCGGTGGCAAAGCGGTTGGCCTGAGTGATTTTCTGGGCGGATAAGGCAAATAAAAAAGCGACTGGAGTGTTAATGAACTGCTCCAATCGCTTTTCGTTTTGATCGGCGGGGACAAGGTTGCTGGTGCACTCCCCTGCCCGTTCTGTGCTGTTATGTCGCCCATGTGATGCTGGGCGTCATGACTGATCAGCCTTATGAAATCATCGTCGGGTTTGTCAGGATTTCACTGACAACACGCGCGGTACGCTGGTTGGTGATCTGCTGTTCTTGTCCATTGTGGCGGTACAGCAGTTTGCGGTGGTCGATGCCCAACTGGTGCAGGATCGTTGCCTGGAAATCGTTGGGGGTGACAACATCTTTGACGGCTTTATGGCCGACTTCGTCTGTCTCCCCGAATGTCATGCCTGGCTTGATTCCGCCGCCCGCCAGCCAGATGCTGAAGCCTTGGCCGTTGTGATCTCGCCCAACTTCTTTCAGAGCGCCTGTTCCTTCTGTCACTGGCAGACGACCGATTTCGCCTCCCCAGTGAACGATGGTGGAATCAAGCAACCCACGCTGTTTCAGGTCTTTGACTAACGCTGCACATGGCTGGTCTGTCTTGCGGCAGACGCTTGGAAGGCCATTTAACATGCCTGTGTGATTGTCCCACGGTTGTCCCCCGTGGAAGAGTTGGACGAACCGGACTCCACGCTCAACAAGGCGTCGGGCAATCAAGCAGCGTGTGCCGTAGTCACGGGTTTCTGGCTTATCGATCCCGTACATCTGCTGCGTTGCCTGAGTCTCCTTCGAAATATCGAGAGCGTCTCGTGCTGAAACCTGCATTGCTGCTGCAAGTTCATAGCTGGCAATACGTGCTTCCAGATCAGCTTCGCCAGGGTTCTTCTCCAGATGGCGACGATTCAGCGTTTGCAGCAGGTTCAGGTTCTGCGCCTGAAGTGTTCCCTTGAGGTGCGGGGGAGCATCAAGATTCAGGATACGTGGTTCTTTTGGCCTCAGCACAGTTCCCTGAAACAGCGGTGGCATGAATCCGTTAGACCAGTTGTGTGCTGCATCAACAGGGGCTCCGCCTGGATCGGTCAGAACCATGTAAGCTGGCAGATTCTGGCTTTCAGACCCCAGTCCATAGACGATCCATGAGCCGAGTGTTGGGCGTCCGACGATGCCGGGGATGCCTCCATGGAAGTAACGAATCGAAACTTCATGCCCGTTCGCACCGGTGTGCATCGACCGAATGAGACAGACGTCGTCGACGATGCTGGCGAGATGCGGGAGGAGTTCAGAGATTTCGGTTCCGCACTCCCCATGCTTGGCGAATTTCCATGGACTTCCGAGCAGCTTCTTGCTGGCGCGATTCACAAAGCTGTACTGGATGTCCCCGCCGTAGTCGGTTCCGTCCAGTCGAGAGAGTTCCGGCTTCGGGTCGGTCAAATCCATGTGAGACGGACCGCCGTGCTGGAACAACGAGATCATCGCTGTTGCTTTGGCCGGAAAATGTGGCTTCTTCGGAGTCAGGTCGTAGTGCTGAATGTCCTTTGGAAGCTGCATGGGATTTGCGAGGAGATTCTCCTGCTGCAACATCCATGCAAGTGCGACCCCACCGACTCCCATCGTTGTCTGGGTCAAGAATTGCCGTCGTGTGAAAATCGGATTCATATTGGACTCCCAGTTCCATCCGCTGCACATGCCATTACGCTGCAACGGGCTGTTTGATTGGATGAATCGTGTGATACCGGGGTTACTACTCGATATACAAGAACTCGTTCGATGTCAGTAATGCCTGACAGATGTTGGCAAGGACTTGTGTCGGAGCATTGACCCCGGCGGGCAGCTCGCGCGGTTCGGTGTTCATTTCAACCAGTTGCTCATTCACAAACTGGACTGCGAACTCCAGCTCTTCTTTCGAAGGTTCGCGGCAATACGCGAATCGCCAGGCAGCGGCCAGTTGTTCGTATGTCAGATTGGTTGCAGTCGCTTCTGGACCATGGAAATCTTTCATTGAGTTCCATGTCCGGCTTTTGCCGTTTTCATCCTGCATGGTAATGTCGACGATCCATTCGTAAGAGTCGGCGTTCACATCAGCACGACAGTCCGTAATGAAGTCGACGATGTCCCCTGCCTGAATCTTCAGTTCGTTGACTGGGGTTGAAACTTCGCTCTTGGCGGCGACCCATTCTCCGGCCTGCCCTGTTCGGCTGGAGACAATTCGTCCTCGAACACCGTCTCCGTTTTCACTTGGATGTTTGAGTTTGCCTGTGATCTTCACTGTTCCTGAGATCGGTGCGATCCAGCGTCGAATTGTGGCGAACTCTTCACCGGTGCCAGTGTGGCCTCCGCGAGCATGCACCAGTGACCAGCCGATTTTCGGGTCAGGTTTCTGATTGCTTCCCTGCCAGACCCCTGATTCAAAGTGGGGGTAAGGTGTGAACCGGACGGCTTTATTCTCATCCAGTCCGCCAAAACCGAAGTGCCATGGAGATCCCAGTGGTTTCTGGAATTCAGGCAGACCGGCAACAACTTCTGGGGCTAACGCTGGAAGTTTGGATTCCTGAATCCGTTTTGCCAGTGCCAATGACTGATCAATCGCAAACGGACTGTTCATCAGCATGAGCGACTGAGTTGCAACGGTCGATGATGAACGTCGCTCGCAGTTCACAGCCATCACAGGGGCGTCAAAGGCCTGGAGCATTGAGATTGGGAGGCTGCGACGCTGTTGGATGTAAAGACTACGGCGATGGGCTGTGCCTTCGATAATGTCTTGTCCGTTGTCATCAACTTTGACTGGAACCGACGGCCCGAACTGTGTTGCGTCGAGGTTTCCGGCGGCGTAGTGAACGCGATCCCGGACGATTTCCGCATCCAGACGAATGAGATTTCGGCGCCAGTAATAGTGATTGCTGTCGTCGATGGCACTCATCTGAGGATCACGTGTCGAAGACTGACGATACGCAGTTGAGAGCATGATCGTGCGATGCAACTGTTTCAGATTCCACCCGCTGGACATGAACTCTGTTGCCAGCCAGTTCAGCAATTCCGGGTGAGTTGGTGTCGATCCAAGTTTGCCAAACTCGGCAGGTGTTTCGACCAGTCCACGTCCGAAATGATGCAGCCAGACCCGATTCGCCAGAACGCGGGCCGTGATTGGATTCTGAGCACTGGTCAGCCACTGTGCGAATGCCAGTCGGCGACCAGATGTCGATGCACTTTCTGCTTTGACCGGGAATTCCACAAAGGCATCTTCTGGACACAGCACTGCAGGGGCGGCTGGCGTCACCACCTGTTTTGGCTGGCGATAATCGCCACGATGGAACAGGTGTGTTGGAGGATTACTACCGCTTGGTTCCACCAGAGCCCTAATAAACTCTTCCTTCGGTTTTGTGGCTCGAAGGGCGTTGATTTTCTCCATGTCGGCTTTGAGTTCGTCAGCCGCTTTCTGGTTGTACTGATACAGGTTTCCGCGAGTGATTTTGACGCTGGGATGTTTGTCCAGCAGTGCTTTCTGCTCCGGAGTCTTGTCTTTGTCTGCGGTCTTGTATGCCGTTTTCAGGGCGTCGCGCAGACTTTCATCATGTTTCAGAAGCTCTTTCTCAAGTGCCTCATCCATGAACTCCTGTTCTTTCTTGGCGCGGGCGTCTACCAGCACTTTCGCTTCTTCCTCGATCTTGGCAGCAGCTTCACGATCGGCCTGAGTGTAAAGCGAAACCAGACGCTGCGGTGGCGTCTTCCACTTCTTGTAGTCGAGTGCTGGTTCAAACACGGCTCGCATTGCGAAGTAGTCCGTGTGTGAAATCGGATCGTAGCGGTGGTCATGGCATTGAGCGCAGGCAACGCTCATGCCCAGCAGTGATGTTGAAACGATTTGAAGAGTGTCGGCGATGACCTGATTTCTGGCTTCTTCGGTGTTCTCTCCACTGCCTGTTCCGTCTGCTGCCATGCGAAGGAAGCCGGTTGCGGTAAAGAGGTCGATCTGTTCCGGCGTCAGGTCCCCTTTGATTGGACCGGCCAGTTCGTCACCAGCGAGTTGTTCATGAATGAAACGATCGAACGGTTTGTTCTCGTTGAATGCACGGATGACGTAATCGCGATACCGGTATGACCAGTTGCGGACCGTGTCAGCGGTGGTTCGTCCTTCGGAGTCAGCGTATCCGGCGACATCAAGCCAGTGGCGTCCCCAGCGTTCGCCATAGTGAGGCGACGCCAGCATCGCATCGACCATGCGTTCATAGGCATCAGGCGCGTTGTCTGCGATGTATTGCTGGATCTGCTCTGCAGTTGGAGGCAAGCCTGTCAGCGTGAATGAGACTCGAAGAATCTCCGTGCGTTTGTCGGCGTCGGGCGAGAACTTCAGATCTGACGGCATCGCTTTCAGCAGAAGGGCGTCGATTGGCGTTCTGACGCGTGCTTCGGCAGGGAACGCAGGAATCTCTGGACGCTGCAATGGCTGGTATGCCCACCAGGCACGTTCTTCTGGGAGGATTGGCAATCCAGGGCCGATCGTCTCTGGCTCTGGTCGTGCAGTCGGAGCACCAGCAGCAATCCATTCTTTCAGAATCTTGATCTCTGCTGCAGAAACCTTTCCTTCCCCCGGCGGCATCTCGCCGCTCTCGATCCGCTGCAGTAACAGACTTTCTTCCGGCTTCCCAACGACAAGCGAAGTCCCGGAGTCGCCTCCCTTCTGAATGAAGCGAACAAGTCGCAGGTCGAGCGCCCCCTCGTGCGTTTCAGTGGCCCCGTGACAGTCCAGACAGTGAGCCCGCAGGATGGGCCGAATGTCTTTCTCAAACGTCAGCGATGTTTTGGGCGAGGCCGATTCTGCGAGGCATGTCGACTCGATCAGCCCTCCAGTGGAAGCAATGGCTGCAATTCCAAAGAACCAGTTCAGGAGTTGCCTTGGGATCGATGTTGGCATCTGTCACCTGTTTGGGGATGGACTCGTTGTGTGTCCGAAGGTGAAGCGGTCGTGGGAAGTACTTGCAGGCGGGGTTCGTCAATTTTGGGCGACGGAACGGAATCTGGCAATGGTTTCGAGCATTTCATCTTATGAGATCTCATCCCCTGAACATAGTGAAACTTGCGTTTCTTTTGATGTGAACAAGAGATGTCGTCCTTAATTGCGTGGCTTACGCTGGGGGTTTCCCAGAGGAGTTGATCAGAGTTTTATTGCGACGAATAAGAGAATGTGATTGTGATCGATTCCGTTTTCAGATATCGTGCGTTTCACTGATGTGTATTGATTATGTGTGTGTAGGTTGATGCGGTTTAACTTGGACGTGATTGAGCTGTGTGCAACATCACTGAAGAACGATGAATTTAGTTTTGTTGATGTCACGTGCTAATCGTGTTCCGAAACTGGTATCTAAATTCGCATTGGTTTGTGTGGCTGTGTTGTAAGTGATTGATTGGTAATTGTTTGAGATTTGTGGTTGCTGGGGGGGGACGCATAGTTTGCTGATGTGCCTGAATAGTGTGCATTGGTGCGTTTGTTTTGTGCGCATGGCGTTGCCGGCATGATTTTTGGCGGCATTTTGAAATTTGTTGTTGTGAGAATAATGCGTCTTTGTATTTGACTTTAGTGAGCTCGATCACCTGTGTTCACCGTGCATTGCGGACAGGTGAAAAAGGTTTCGGCATAAGAGATGCAGCGTGCCGGCGCCTGGAATGTTCCGTTTTCGCAATTGTTTTTAAGCGGGCCAAAATTTGTTGAAGTTGCCGGAGGTTTTATGCGCTCAAAGTCAGGCTTTACGTTGATTGAATTGCTGGTGGTGATTGCCATTATCGCCATCCTCATTGCCCTGCTCTTGCCCGCGGTTCAGCAGGCGCGAGAAGCGGCCCGACGGTCTCAGTGCAAGAACAACATGAAGCAGATCGGGTTGGCTCTTCACAACTATCACGACGTTTACAACACGTTCCCGATTGGAGCACAAGCTCCATTTTTCCGGCCTAACTGGCGTGTCGGTATTCTTCCGTTTCTTGAGCAGACAGCCTTGTACAATCGGCTGACCCAAGCACAGCCTCGAACTGATGATGGGTTTGCAGGTCGTCGAAACGATGCGATCGCGTTAGGGGGGTACGGTACGAATTTCGGCGTTCTGGCCGGACTGAAGATTGACGTTTACGCCTGTCCTTCGTCAGCGCTTCCTTCGAACAACAATGGAACGACTCCTGCGAGCAACAATGCTCAGAATGGCCAAACCCATGATTACGTCGGAGTGATGGGGTTTTATCCCGATCCTGCTGGTCGCACGGGGCAATGCTCGACAGCAGTCGAATCGGCTCGTGGAGCTCCTTGTGAAAATGGCATGTTGTTCTTCAATGGACACACCAGCATGCGTGACGCGACCGACGGTACTTCAAACACTCTGATTGTTTCTGAACAGTCAGGGATGGTTGATAAGAAAGACTATCGTGCGAATTACCAGGGAGGTTGGGGTGGGTTTCATACGAGCTTGACCGATCGTCCAGGAACGACTTCAAATGCGAATCTCTTCGCGACCGGCATTACAACGTTACGACACGCGATCAATCTGGACGTTCCTGCTGCAAATTTGCCCGCCGGAACAACTCAGATGTATAGCTATAACACGATCGTGAATTCGTTTCATACTGGTGGAATCCATGCGTTGTTGGGAGATGGCTCTGTCCGCTTCTTGAGTCAGAACATGGCCCGAGAAACTCTTGGTCGACTTGGCTGCAAGAATGATGGGCTGGTTATTGGCGAGTTCTAACCGGCACTCATTCGTGGCGCAATTGCAGGGCGGTCGCCTTGTGCGACTGCCTGCGTTTGCTTTCTGCCCTCTCTGCGATGTCGATGTGCAATCAAGAAATTGCTCATTCATGAGAGCGCTTGATGCGTCGATTCTCGCTCGCTTTTGATTTGCTACTCATCGAGTTGAGTCTCAGGGTCAATTCAATTATTAGGATTCAAAAAATGTTATCTAAGACGCTCCCTCGCCGTACTCTGTTAGCTCTCTTTCTTTGTGTTGTCGGAATGAGCGGGTGTCTGAATTCAAGTGGTCGTGGAATTCCTAAAGGGAAGATCCAGGGGACCGTGACTTACAAAGGGGCTCCCGTCAGCGAGGGGCGAGTTTTCTTCACTTCGCCAACTACGGGAATCGCGATTGCGATGAACCTCGATGAAAGTGGCACGTTCCAGATGAGTGAAGGTCTTGAGGTGGGAACATATGAGGTGAATATCACCCCACCATTGGTGGAAGATGTTGCCGGTGCCCCTGTGGCGACGAAACCCAAAGACTACCCCAATATTCCTAAAAAGTATCGTGAAAGTGCTACCAGTGGGTTCACCGCTGAAGTTGTGAAAGGCAGCAATTCGTTCACTTTTGCAATGGAATAGCGCTTACTGAATTTTGCTACTGATTTTGCATCATATGTTGTACTTCTGTTCGTTAGTGTTTTGTGTTAAAGGTGTACAGGTGAAGAAAAGGTCAGCGTTTACGCTTATTGAGTTGTTGGTGGTGATTGCCATTATCGCGATCTTGATTGCATTGCTGCTTCCAGCGGTTCAGCAAGCCCGTGAAGCAGCTCGACGATCTCAGTGCAAGAACAACCTGAAGCAAATCGGATTGGCTCTTCATAACTATCACGACGTTTACAATGCATTTCCGATTGGGGGGACACTTGAAACGCTTGGATGCAGCTGGCGTGTTCGCATCCTTCCCTATATTGAACAGGTGAATGCCTATAACCAGATCAGCTTTTCTGGTGGCTTCATGGGGCATGTCTCTTCTTTTCAGGCCATTCTGAGAACGCTTCGAGTCGACGTATTTCATTGTCCTTCCAGCGCATTCCCGATGACAGGTGATGCTACGTCTTCCATGAATTCTGGCGGAAGCCAGATCGTTCAATATGTGGGAATCTCCGGTGCTACTCCAGATCCAGCAGGCCGGGATTCTTCTGTCTGCTCTAGTCCGAATGTGATTCAAAGTGGCACGTATTGTGACAACGGAACATTCGTTTCA
>JBEBTF010000038.1:0-25846 GCA_040393865.1 Planctomicrobium piriforme
CGCCGGAATTTCCGAGCAGATTCTCGATCAGCGAGAAGAGTCTGAATTCGAAGACCATGCCTCCAGCGAAACGGCACTCGCAACTGGACAGGTTCGTACAGCACTGTGTATTGAAATTCGAGAAGGTCGAATTCATGTATTCATGCCACCAGTGGAATCTCTCGAAGATTACCTTGAACTGATTGCCGCCATCGAAGCAACCTGTGCCGCTCTGAAGATGCCAGTTGTCATCGAAGGATATCTTCCCCCCGGTGACAGTCGTATCAATAACATCAAGGTCACACCTGATCCCGGGGTGATCGAAGTCAACGTTCATCCATCAAAAGACTGGGATGAACTTGTCGAAACAACGACGGCACTTTACGAAGAAGCCCGACAAACTCGGCTGGGAACCGAGAAATTTGACCTCGACGGGAAACACACCGGCACCGGCGGCGGAAACCATGTTGTTCTCGGCGGCCAGACGACACTCGACAGTCCGTTCTTGAGACGCCCTGATCTCCTGAAAAGTCTTCTCGGGTTCTGGGTAAATCACCCTTCCCTGTCCTATCTGTTCAGTGGTCGATTCATCGGTCCTACCAGTCAGGCTCCACGAGTCGATGAAGGTCGACGCGATGCATTGTACGAATTGAATCTGGCATTCTCACTCGTTCCGAAACGTGGTGAGAATTGCCCTCCATGGCTGGTTGACCGCCTGTTTCGCAATCTGCTCATCGACATGACCGGAAACACGCATCGGGCAGAGTTCTGCATCGATAAACTCTTTTCACCAGACAGCAGCACTGGTCGGCTGGGGCTTGTCGAATTGCGTGGGTTCGAAATGCCGCCGCACGCCCAAATGAGTCTGACTCAACAGCTGCTGGTCCGAGCCATTGTCGCAGCGTTCTGGGATCGGCCTTATGATCATCCCCTTATTGATTGGGGAACCGCTCTGCACGATCGGTTCATGCTTCCGCATTTCATCTGGCAAGATTTTGGCTCTGTGCTGGATGAGTTGGAACGACGTGGCATTCAATTCGATCGCCGCTGGTTCGCTCCTCATTTCGAATTCCGATTCCCTGTGATCGGACAATGTATTCGCGATGGCATCCAGCTGGACCTCCGTACCGCCATTGAACCGTGGTATGTATTAGGTGAAGAACCAGCAGGAGGCGGAACAACCAGATTTGTCGATTCCTCTGTCGAACGACTGGAAGTCAAAGCTCAGGGACTGATTGACAAACGATATACCGTGACCTGTAACGGACGCCGTCTCCCACTGACACCAACCGGAGTCACAGGAGAATTCGTCGCCGGATTACGTTATCGGGCATGGTGTCCACCAAGTTGTCTTCATCCAACAATTCCTGTTCACACTCCACTGGTATTCGATATTCTGGATACTTGGTCCAATCGATCACTCGGTGGTTGTATGTATCACGTCGCCCATCCAGCTGGTCGAAATTACGCAACCTTTCCCATCAATAGTTACGAAGCTGAAGCGCGCCGAGTTGCCAGGTTCTTCGAGACAGGTCACACTCCCGGCGTCGTTTCCATCCCTCCGGTCGAAACCAATCCGGAATTTCCGTTAACCCTCGACTTGCGTCGGGCTGTGATGCCTGCATGAACCCGTCTCCGACCGACCCTGTTCCCTCAGAGCAACCCACGCCCCCGAAGGCGCCCCTGACGCCGTACACTCCCAAACCCGGTGTTTACGACGAAGCTTTCGACGGATCTGGAAAACTGCGCCCGATCTGGGAAACGCTCGCCAAGGATTTGAAGTCACTCGGACCAGTGGAACTGCAACACCGTCTTGATCAGGCACAGCGTCAGATCGCGAGAGATGGGTTCACGTTCAACCCTTATGATCAGGATGGAGGCGCTTCGCGTCCATGGACACTCGACGCCATTCCTTTGCTCATGCAAGAGCAGGAATGGCAAAACATCGAAGCCGGTCTGGCTCAGCGCGCCGAACTGTTCGATCTGATTCTGAAGGATCTGTACGGACCACAGCAACTGCTCAAACAAAAACACCTTCCCCCGGAGGTCTTGTTCGGGCACCCTGCTTATTATCCCGCCTACCACAATCTCCATCAGGGAGAACATGGTTTTCTCCATCTGTATGCTGCCGATCTGGCTCGATCAGAAGATGGACTCTGGTGGGTCGTTGCGGATCGAAGCCGTGCTCCGTTTGGTCTGGGATATGTGCTCGAAAATCGAATCGTCACTTCCCGAATGCTGCCGACAGCGTTTCGGCGATGCCATGTTCAACGACTCGCCTCATTCTTCATTGCCTTGAAAGATTCCCTGCGTGAACGTGCAGGCCGGTTCACAGACAACCCGCGAGTCGTCATCTGGTCAAAAGGCCCGCAAAGCAAAGCCTATTTCGAAGATGCTTATCTCGCACGTTATCTGGGATATCAACTCGTTGAAGGAGGCGACCTGGCCGTTCGGGAAAACCGCGTCGCTCTGAAAACTCTTGGCGGACTGCTGCCGATTGAAGTCATCTTCCGCCGGCTTGAAGACGACGATTGCGACCCTGTTGAGTTGAATGCTGGATCCATCAGTGGCGTCGCCGGATTGATGGAAGTCCTCCGAGCCGAGAACGTCGCCATTGCGAATCCACTCGGAAGCCGCCTTGTGGAATCTCCGGTCTTCATGGCCTTCCTCCCGAGTATCTGTGAAGAGTTACTGGGCGAACCGCTGAAGATGCACAGCGTCGCCACGTGGTGGTGTGGGGAAGAAGCAGAATGCAAATACGTTCTCGAACACCTCGAAGACCTGATTATCCGCAAAGCGTTTCGCAAGGTCGATGAGCCCCCCCTGCGACCAGCCGAGATGTCGAAAGCTGCCCGCGAAAACCTGAGAGATCAGATCAGAGCGAGACCTTCCGATTTCGTTGGCCAAGAGACGGTCAACCGGTCGACAACACCAGTATGGAGCCCGAACGGGACTGCCCCCTGGCCACTCGCATTGCGAAGCTTTCTCGTGCGAAGTGGCGGCAAATACACAGGTCTGCCCGGGGGACTTGCCCGAGTCGCCAAAGAATCGAATCTGCTGGAGCAATACACCACCACAGGTGAACGCAGTCAGGACGTCTGGGTTCTGTCAGACAAGAATATCGAGGAAGTTTCGCTGCTGAGCCCGCCTGGGCAGATGATGACTCTGCGCAGAAGCGGCGCCGAACTTCCCAGCCGAGTTGCCGACAACCTGTTCTGGCTTGGTCGTTCAATTGAACAGGCGGAAGGGTCTGCACGTCTTTTGCGAACACTGCTTGTCTCAGTGACCAGCGAAGACAGTTATATGGTCGAGCAACAGGCTTTGTTGCGCGCACTTGTTGAGCAGGGACAGATCGATCCGGACTATGTCATCCCTGAACTGACAGAAGGCTTGCCGCGGATCGAAACAATGCTTCCTCAGGCGATCTTCGACACCAATCACAGCAAGAGCCTGCGATCATCGATTATTGAGGCAATGCGGCTGATCTCCATTGTCCGTGACCGCATGTCAATTGATGCATGGCGAATCGTTCAGAGAATTGACGAACTCAGCCGCCGTAAGATCGGGAATGCATCTGACGTCATTGAGTTCCTTGATCGGGTGATACTGGATCTGGTCGCGTTTTCCGGACTCGCTGCGGAAAGTATGACACGAACGCAAGGATGGCGTTTTCTCGATCTCGGACGTCGTGTCGAGCGAGCCTACCAGACAACGATGCTGCTGAAATCGACTCTGACAACAATCCATGATGAAGAGCAGCCGGTACTCGAAGCGATTCTGGAAGTCGCAGACAGTATTATGACGTACCGCAACAGATATCTCGCGACACTGCAGGCCGGGCCGGTCATTGATCTGCTGCTGAATGATGAAACAAATCCAAGATCCATCGCCTACCAGATGGTCGCTATTTCCAGACACGTCGAAAATCTTCCACGAGACGAAAAGCAGGCGACTCTGGACCTTGAACAACGTATTGCGATGTCACTCCTGAATCGCGTGAGACTTGCAGAAGTCCACGAGCTGGTGAAAGCAGATCATTCAAAACACCGCCACGATCTCGAGCGGCTGCTGACGGATATCTGCACCGACTTGCCGCGACTGGCCGACACAATGTCGAGCCGGTTCCTGATTCATGCCGGTTTGCCACGTCATTTCGGTTCGATTCAAGGTGAAACGACATGAACTATAAAATCACTCATGTCACGACATACGACTACAGCACTCCGGTTCGAGTCTGCCATAACCACGTCATGTTAACACCACGGGAAGAATTCCCGATTGAGTGTCATCATCATCGGCTGGTGATCCGGCCCAATCCAACTGTCAGCAGCCGTCGAAAAGATGCGTTTGGAAACACCGTTCACAGTTTTTCGATTGAAGAGAATCACACACAACTCTCCGTCTCCGCTACCAGTCGTGTCACCATTCATCAACGGACTTATCCCAATCCTAAAACGACGATGACATGGGAAGAAGTTCAGGCAGGAATCGCGAGTCAGGACGATCCAAACTGGCTGGAGGCGTGCCAGTTTCTTTATGACTCACCACGCATCCAGCGGTCCCCCGAATTTTGTGCTTTTGCAAAGCACTCATTCAAAAAGGACCGGCCGATTCTGGAAGCGGGAATCGACCTGAACGAGCGTATTCACAAGCACTTCAAATACGATCCTCAGGCGACGAATGTTTTTACCTCGCCGCAAGAAGCCTTTCGTTTGAAGGCCGGGGTTTGTCAGGACTACGCTCATGTTCAACTTGCGTGCCTGAGATCTCTCGGGCTTCCTGCACGGTATGTCAGCGGCTACCTGAGAACGATTCCGCCACCTGGAAAGCCACGTTTAATCGGAGCGGACCAATCTCATGCCTGGATTGCGCTCTACTGCGGGCCTGACCTGGGCTGGGTCGACTTTGACGCCACAAACAATTGCCTGATCGCAACGGATCACATTCCAATTGCATGGGGACGCGACTACTCAGACGTCGCCCCGATCAAGGGAGTTTTCCTTGGTGGAGACAAGCATCAGCTTTCCGTCTCGGTAGATGTCTGCCCGATAGAGTGATTCTGATTCCGCGTCCAACCTCAAACATATTGAGCAAAATCTTTGGCACCGATGAAAAGTACTCAGCTTATCATTCGAACCAGCGCTGCAGTGGTCGCATTGATCAGCCTGATTCTGATCTTCCGCGCTGCGCTCATTTCTCTCCTTGGAGCCCCGGCCCCGACGGGGTACTCATCCTGCCCCATTGCATTCTTTATCAGCAGCCTGTTTATGATCGGAACGGCTGCTGCGATGGGATTCGCCAGAATTGCAGAATCACGTGAAAAACTGCCTGGGCGACTTCTGCTGACACTTGCCGTCGGTGTGTTGTTTCAAGCAATTCAACAATATGGCATCTGGAACCTGATCATTGAGCCAGAGACAGAGAATAACCACTTTATCTATGTCGCTATTATTCTGTCGACGGCCCATAGCTTGAGCTGCATTGCAGTACTGCTATTAATCTGTTTCGCGGCAGCATGGTCGACAGTGGAATCGAACATCGAACCAATTCGAACGCTGATCACTTACAGCTCTCTCTTCTGGTTTGGCCTCGGAACTGCCTGGGTCTTTCTGCTCTGTGCCTTTGCCGCGATGATTTAGACCGTTTCGGTCTATCATGTGGCCGTGCAGCAGCTTTTGTAACAGGAGAAAGCTGAAACCCACGTGCCAGAACCTCTGCATGATTTTCCGAAATGCTGCAGAGCCATTCCCAATTTGCCTGACCAGTGAAATGCAACAGGGGAACCACACTGATGTGATTCCCCTGAAAGAAGCTATTGCGCGGCAACGAAAGAGACCGAACCTGCCTAAGACCCCCGTCTTGGAGCCTTTAAGAAATCAGGTCCAAACTTCTGCTGCATCTCTCGAAGAATTCTGGCGCGATCGTCGGTCAGCATTCCCCAGATCTCAATTCGCTGATCACTCCCCTGACGAATCGCAGCGGCCTGACGTTCGCGGACCTGCTGCAGATTACTCTGAATCCGAAAAGTCGGCTCACTGTATCCAACACCTCCCCAAAAATTGACCGAAGCCCAACCGGGATTGAACTGAGCATCATACGTCAAGGTTCCCTGCTCGGCGTTGATCGCCAGCACCTGCCCCTGAAGTGACCGACTCAATGCCCGAAGTTTGGAGGCTGTTCTGGCACCAAACTCAATCAGTGCAGGGTCCACATTCTGAATTGGCAAGTCATCGATCTTGCGAGCATAGCTCTCATGCCACATCGCAGTTCTCGACGCATTATTCGATCGACGCCCTGACCGTTCGAGATCAGTCAGCATTTTGTCGATCGCCTGATAGTACCGTCGGGATTCCTCCAGCCCGTTGGGGGATGCAGGTGTCCCGGCATTGGCGACCATTCCAGATGGATTCGAATAAGACGGAGAGGTCGTAATCATCGACATCACCCGACTCAGACTGTCATCGCTGAAAGTGGTTTTCAATGTCGCGTACTTCCCGTTCGGGAACATTACCCCATTCTCAAAGTCTTCAATAGCAGCTCCCTGATAATTGAGAACCTCGCCAAAGATGTCTTTCACAACGTTGGCATAGTCTCCGACTTCATCCGAGAACTCGAATAAAACCTGAACCGATGTCACTTCGTCAATCGTAATTGAGAGCGTGATATCCTTTAACCCGGCAATCAGCGCTGCAACTTGCTCTTTCTGAGTCGTGGCCAGTCTGGAGCCAATTCCGGTTTGAAGGTGCGATAGCACCTGATCTCGATCAAACGCATGCTCAAGATTGATTGCAAAGACGATATGTCCAGGCTCAGTGATTGCCTCCTTCAGAAAGGCAGACTGAATTCCTGTTCGCTTCTCCGAAATGTCCTGAATCCAACGTACCGCTTCTTGTCGAACGGCAGGGCGACGAACTCCCAGAACACCTGGAGCGAGCTGCAGCACCAGAGAATTGCCATGCCCACTGATGGATGGAGTGCCCGCAATCTGCACGATTGGAGAATTCGTTGATTTGGCCAACGATTCCAGCGTGACATCTTTTGAAGTGCCAGCCACACCAGTCGCCCAGACTTCCTCTGCAGATGCAGTACGAACAAAAAATCCAACGACCAGCGTGTCGACCCAGGAGGGAATTCCGCCGGTTCCATTAATGAAACTGACGTCGGATGATCCCTCCCATCCCTCGCGAATCGCTCTGGGAGACTTGAGCATTTCATCAACACGGACGACCGAAACCGCATTAATGTCGTTTGGAAGATAGGCTGCGAGACCTTGAACATCTGCGGCTGCTACCGGAGACCCACTCATCAGAAAGCACGGGAACAGCAACGCGAACGTTCCTGCGATTCGACGCACAAAGTGACTCCGCTGTCCTTGTCGCCTGCACATTTACTCACCCTCTTGAATGTGTTCTGATCAACGCCGACTTACACATTCATCCTAAACAGAACGGAGGGGCATGTCTCGCCTGCAACCTGAACAAAATTCCTTCAGTCACGACGAATCCACCCGCTAACTGGTCAATCGTCAGAAACTGAACGACAACGATGCCATTCCGCAACGTTTTCACTCTCCCCTGAAGTGATGCCCTGCCCTGCAGGAAGATCGAGAAACAAAAGCCAGGCTGACCGGAACTAAAAAATCGATCTGATACGTAGATTCCGGTCTCGTCCAGCTGACGACACTGGCACGCCACATGATAATCGGGAATCGTTTAGAATGCGGAACTGACTTCGCCCCCGTTCCGAGTCGTCAACGCGTCATAAACATTGACATCCAGATTCTGTGACAAAAACTGGACCGAAGCATCTGCCAGAAGATGATGCGCCCCGCCTGTATGCTGACTGGAAGGCCCCCATGTTTGCTGTACGCCTCCCAGAGCTGCTGGGTAATAAACAGTGTAATTAATGGAGACCGTCGACCCGGCATAAGGAGGCCCCGCCATTGGATTCGCCCAACGGGCACAGATCGTTGCAGCAGATCCGTCAATCCAGACAGATGCATTTTCTTCTTTGGACTCTGCAAGCAAAATGGTGTTGGATGTTCCGTCAGTTATATCTCGAAAACGAGTGCGAGACTGCGGATACATGATTCCTCTGGCAGGAAAACTGGCCTGCCCTGAGAGCTCCATCACGTTCACTGCGCCCAGTGCGACATAATTGCGAATAGCAAACCGTTCATAGTTGAGATTGCCGGCGGTCCAGACTGCATCTTTCGAAAACGTCCCCCCTGTATAGCTTGGGCAGATGTACGACGAAATCACCGCAGATGCAACATCGCGGTTGGCCGTATCAAGCGATGAAATATTGTAGTTAATCTTGTTGAAAAGATTCGCTCCATCCAGATAGGGGAGAATCAAACTTGCAAAGCTATGAAGATGGACGGTGGGATCGCGATTCGCACTCTTCGTGGAATCCCACGACCAGGCACCAGTATTAAATCCGCTGGTGCTCGATGGCGGAAACAAGCCGAACGTGCTTTCGTAGTTATGGAGCGCCAAGCCCATCTGCTTCAGGTTATTTTTGCACTGCGTACGACGAGCTGCCTCTCTGGCCTGTTGCACTGCTGGCAGAAGAAGGGCAATGAGGATTGCGATAATCGCGATGACGACCAACAGTTCAATCAGGGTGAACCCCTGTTTTCCCCGCGTCAGACGAATAGACAGCATTTTGCGTGTCTCCGAAGAAGAGAGTAGCCCATTAAAAAATCCAGCTGAGACTGGACGACTTCTGTATCCTGCCAAACAATCTGACATTCTGTCAACCATTTGAATATTGCAAGCAGGAACAGGATGTCACAGACGGAGAAATTCGTGTCGGCATTGCGAAGGAATTTCGACAGGGACCGGGAGGGGCTACGCCTTACCGAAGATGCCTATCAATGAGCGCAGACTATGACAGGCTCAAATGAAATGAGTCGTGTTTGCAGACTGGACACGCTGCAAACACGACTCATCTTTCACAAACTCAATTCTGAGCAGTCCCTCTACGCGATGCGACAGCGTTCATCAAACACCCTGAAGCGGCCCAAACTTTGATGGCGATTAAAACTCGCCAACAACCTGTCCATCGTCGCGACAGGCAATACGAGCCAGAGTCGAGGTCACATAGTTGGGCCAACCGAGTCCGACCGTTTCTTTACGATAATCAACATTCTCGCTGATGAATCGCACTGCTCCATCGCACATGACGAAGTGAGCCCCACCTGCATGCTGGCTGCTGAATCCGCGACCTTGATGCTGACGATCCGTCGCTGTCCAGTTAATGCCGTTATACATCAATCCTACGACAGCCAGTTGGCCAGACTTCACACTCCATGATGCACCTGCTGCTGGTGTATCAGCACTGAAACCCAACGCATTTGCCGCTCCGACGACCAGGTTTCCGTACTTCCAGGCTCGCTCTCCCACCATCAGAGTGTTACTGGTGCCATCCGTGATGTCGCGGAAGTTGATTCGTGAGTTCTGGAAGAATTGACCGTGACAACTTCCATAAGCCGCTACTGTGACAACCGGAGGTGTTGTGCTATCCGAAGTCCCGGCCACTGCAACATAATTCGACATGGCAATCGGGATGCGATCCGTTCCGTTTGAGGTAATGTGCCGATTGTAGTAGTTGTTGCCGGTGGAGTCCGGTGTATATGCGGCATCATCAAAGTTGTTCAACGCAGGTCCAACATCTGACGGGCAACGAAATGCCGGCAGAGGCGTTTGCAGGATGGCCAACAAAGCTGAATCAGCGGCGGCGTTTTCCAACGGAATATTCCCCACCTGCAATTTTGCAAACAGGCTTCCCTGATCGATATTCGGCAGAATAAACGCTCCCCATCCATAAAGCCCACGCTCACGGGAATCCTGCTGGCCGGGGATTCTGGCGATGTAGCCCGGAGGCAATGTATTGAAGGTGTCATGATAGTTGTGCATTGCGAGACCAATCTGTTTGAGATTGTTCTTACATTGCGTGCGTCTCGCAGCTTCACGTGCCTGCTGCACAGCCGGAAGCAACAATGCGATCAAAATCGCAATAATGGCGATGACAACAAGAAGCTCGATAAGAGTGAAACCACGCTTCGCGTTTAACTTCATGACCCACCTCAGCCCGTTATACGTCTTCACTGGAACCTAGGATTAAAACTCAAAAAACTCAATTCCTCATTCTCAATACATCAACAGCAACGTCACATTTTCGGAACGCGAAACTGCACCGATCTAGTTCACCGGCTTCATCGGGCGTTTGGACTGATCGCTTTTCACATCCCAGTCAAACTTGTTTGAACCAGCTGTCACATCTGCGACCAGTTCTGATTTCGCGCCATACTTCGGATCAATTGGGACGCCGGGTTCTGCCGTTGGCCATTCAAAATTTACCCGACATTTTCCAACTTTTGCGCCTTTAACACCGTATGCATATTCGAGAGTGTAATTTCCGTTGTCATCGGTCGTGGCTGCCGCAGGACGGCCACTCTCTGGAGAGAACATCACAATCAAGCCTTTGACTGGTTTGCCGTCCAGAGTCACGGTTCCATGTACTCGCCCCAGTGGTGGACGATCTCCATTTCCACATCCCAGCGGGATCACGAAGAGCAGACTAAGAATCATCAGGGGGATTACTCGCAGCACTCTCACCTTCATTCGCATCTCCCCTTCACCCCTTTAACCAAAGCGATTTATTCGGAGCCTTCACGCACAATATGTTCAATCCGATTGCTTAATCAGATAACAAGAACAGACCACTGCCTGTGGATCCGGTGATATTTCCCAGAAGAAACATCAGAAGCGCAGAGCAAGCACGCAGAACTCGCAATGCGACTTCAGGCACAACAAGCACGGAGGCGACAAGTTCTATGAATGCAACACTTCAAACAAAACAGAGGCAACCTTGAGACAGAAGACATGAATCTCCTGCCCACAAGACATAAACTGCTTAGCGAAATTCAATCACATCTGGCGAATAGACTTAGAACCGAAACACAGACGAACCACTGCACGAAATCAGCGATTCAAAAGTGGTGAACCAAGGAAAATCAAGTTTGTTGAATTGCAGACAGGTCAGTGGACTGACTCCACCACCCGATGTTTTTGCGAATGCGCTTTAGATAATCGATTGTATGCAGGCTTCGCCGCATAAGCCGTTTTTGAATTCAGCCAACTACGACACTACATAAGGATGTCGCGATGTCAACAACATTTTGAATAATTCAACATCGTCATCCTCAAACGAAACCAGAAAGCATGCCCCGAAGGATGAGATTCGTACAGAGCCCCTATCCCTGAAACTCCCCCTATGATCAACCGGAGAAAATCCGATGTACCACAAAATAAGCCGAGCCCTTTCTTCAATAGCAATGCACTGTATTGGTGCACTGTGAAGAAAGGGCTCGGCCAGAGCTGAATAAACAATCTGCTTTCGTTCGCCTATGAAGCCCAGGAAATCATGTCGCCAGAGAAGCGTTCATAGAACAAATATCCAATGCGATCGCTCAAACGTGACAGATATTCTTTCTGAAACGCATTAAGAGATTGATCAAACGACTGCCGTGGCACCTTGGTTGGAAAAACGAAATCGATTTCCTTTGTGAAGATCCGTTCCCCTTGACCGCTCCCTTCAGGGTCCATCTCCACAACGTGAACATAGGCCTCTGTGTTTCCACGATAGAGCGTTGTACTGGTTCCCTCATGCAGAGAGAACTCGGCGAGTTCGATCTCAATGACATAGGTCGCGTTAAATGCTTTGCCAACTTCCGATGCCTTTTCCCAGTCAGGATGGGCATCGGTCCAGGCTTTCACATAGTCTGGGTGAATCATCGTGATATGATTCTGCCCCAGTCGATATGCCACCGCCGTCGCCACCTGATGGTCGATCTGTGGAAACTTCCACTGCAACTCTTTCGGGGCGAAGCAGACCACGGCCACCGTTGTTTTCGGTTTTGACATCGACTTCCCGGTTTCGGTATCGAAGTCCGGTTCAATCGTTGGTGGCCCGTGAATGAGATAACTGAGAATCACAAACTGGGCACAGCCTGACATCCCCAGACAACTCATCCATAACGAACACCAGACCCCGAACCGGAAGACGCGGGCACGAAATCGAGTTGCTTGGTTCGTCAACATATTTCACATCCGAATGGGCTTTGCACACGACTTCAAGACGAAGCAAATCCAGGATTCTTTCGAGCCTAAAACACAACAATGTCAGTTGCGTCCAAATCAAATTCACAATCACATCCAACAACGTCCGCCGTCAGTGTCACACTGTTCTCGGAGTGCGGTCAGTTGGCGTAGTTATCACTTCGGTTCGTGTCATAGAACGACGCGCCCAGTGCATCTGCAATGTTGTCGATAAACCGACGAATGAAGACGTTTTGAGGGGTCTGATCAACAGCGACGGGATAGGTCGTTGGATAGATCGCCTGAAATCGTTGATCGAAAACCTGAATCGCATGGCGACTCCCGTTTTCATCTCGCACTTCGTAGCCAACAATTCGACCGTTCGCATTTCCGCGGTAGAAGTTGGGACTGGATTCTTCGCGATAACTGAAACGCTCCACACGAATGTGGAAGATGTAATCCATGTCCTGAATATCTTGCGCGAGTGCCTGTGGGTCAAAAGTCCCTCCCAGGCGGTCCAGCGTTTTATTCGCGCTATCACCGTTCACCACAGTCAATTCATGACGACGCATGCGGCGTGTCAGTTCCACTTCGACATCGGATGTCAGAGTGTTGTAGTTCTCTGATACGGTCGCCGGTGCAGTACAGTGAATCAGAATTCGCTTCTCTGCTTTTTTCAGCGAAACCCCTGTCGCGACTTCGAAGCCGGACTTCTGCATCGGGTCGCCCATCAACACTTTTCCAACCATCACCATGGTGTTGATGCAACCTTGCTGGCTCATCATGACGCCTGCAAGCAGCACACCGCAGAGGACAGTTCGAGTCCAGTGTCGGGCGTCGAGAGAACGAATCGCGCGATGCTCCCGGATTAACTCCGAGGCCTCTTGCGAATTCCGTTTCTGGCCCTGAATTGAAGAGCCGGTCTGCATTTGGCGTTCCTTCGCTATTTTCGAAGCATCCTGCTCCGTTCGCCTGACACAAGGTCAGATCGAAATCATCTCGACGTGCGGTTCTCTCAGTTCATCGAGAGAAGCCACCAGCCCCATTGCACAAGAGCAATGGCACACACAGTTGTCATGAGCCAGATCAGTCCCCAGGCAGGAGACTCGATCCCGATAGTCCGACCATAAAAACTGCTGAGCCACGACCACGGGACCAACAAACTACAGCTCAAAGCCAAAACAAAGCACGCAACGTTCGCCTGAATGGAATCAATCCATTCTCCACGAACAAAATGTGCAAAACTCGTTGTACCACCACAACTTGGACAGGGAATCCCCAGGAAAAACCGGAATGTACAAGGAGGGAATCCCAACTGCTGATGAGTCCCAAATCCTCGTGAATCAGGGCTCAGAGACCATGCCAGACCAAACCCCGCCACCAAGCAGACCCCGAACATCCACAGCAGAACACGCTGCCACCAGTTCAAAGGAACGCCGAGAGGAAACCGAAAGGTCATGAGATGATCTCTACTGAGGTCGGCCCATTTCTGGACCGGGGTTGTTTCTATTCCAAACTTGAGGAAATTGGAGCCGGGATCTCAGATTTTGTTCAAAACGTCGACCTCTTCGGCACCGTTTGCCGAAATCCCCTTTCGCAAGATGCCCGGGAATCCCCCCAATTCAGCCTGCGAATCCGCCGCTCCTCTTCATCTCATTGTGAGCGAAAACCCCCGACGAACGACTGTCCGCTTGTTCACACTCTGTTACACTAGGACAGATTGCTCTCTACCGTGCCAGACAGCACCCATCCTTCCCCATTGTCACAAAAGTAGTCTTGCCACAATGGCTCGCAGCTTTGAAGAACTGACACCGCAGAACTTTTCGTTCAACAGCCCGCTGGGATGGTGCCCGGCCTGTGAAGGTTTGGGAACGGAACTGGGGACCAACCAGTCGGCGATCATCGCCAATCCGAATATCTCCCTCCGCGAAGGTGCCGTCTCTGCCTGGCCCCGTCCAGACAGCTCCCCCATGTTCGCGGCGATCCTGACCGCACTCGGCGAGCAGTTTGGGATCGATCTCGATCTGCCGTGGTATCAACTCCCGGCACGTCACCAGCGGCTGATTCTGCAAGGAACTGGCGAACGCTGGGTCAGCGTGAAACTGCCAGAGCACAAGCGGCCCGTCTCGATACAATATAAAGGACTCTACCCGGCGATTGAGGAAGCATCGCGAGTCTCCTACTCGTATCGAACCTCCCTTCAGGATCTGATGGGCGAGCGTCCCTGCTCTGTCTGCAACGGCGATCGCGTTCGAGAAGATGCCGCCGCCGTTCGACTCGAAGAAAAAACACTCCCTGCCCTGTGCGGGTTGCCACTCAACGAAGTCCTTGAGTTTCTGAAATCACTGACACTCAACGAAAACCAGACAAAAGTCGCCGGCGATCTGCTGAACGAAGCGATTCATCGTCTTTCCTTCCTGATTGATGTCGGGTTGCACTACCTGACATTGAATCGTGGCATGCCGACTCTTTCCGGGGGCGAGTCACAGAGAATCCGTCTGGCCGGACAAATCGGCCGCGCGCTCACTGGCGTCCTTTACGTCCTTGATGAACCGACAATCGGGCTGCACCCCCGCGATAACGGGCGGTTGGTCCAGGCGTTAACCAAATTGCGAGACCTTGGAAACACCGTCGTCCTCGTCGAACATGACCGCGAAGTGCTGGAAGCTGCCGACCGGATCTATGACTTCGGCCCGGGTTCCGGTCGCTTCGGGGGAACGATCACCGCTGAGGGAAGCCCCAAGGCGTTAATGAAATCGCCACAGGGATCACTGACGGCCGCCTATCTTTCCGGTGAAAAGTCGATCCCCATTCCACTGCATCGCCGCATGGTGCGGCTCGATGAAAAAGCTGGACCCGTTCTGAATCCGGAACTCGCTCGCGAGCTGTATCACGCTCCGCCGGGTGGAGACTGGTTAGAAATCACCGGCTGCCGGCAGAACAATCTTCGCAACGTCACACTCCGCATTCCACTCGGCACGCTCACCTGTATCACCGGTCTGTCAGGTTCCGGGAAAAGCTCACTGATTCAGGAAACGCTCGCCAGAGCAGTCGCGCGTCATCTGAATCGTCAGGGTCCGCCACCGGGGCCGTACGACACGTTATCAGGCGTGAATCAGATCAGCCGAGTCATTGCAGTCGATCAGGCTCCTTTAGGGGCAACGCCTGCTTCCAACCCGGCGACCTACACAGGGGTCTTCGACCCAATTCGCGAGTTGTTCAGCAAGTTGCCGGACTCCAAAATTCGCGGCTATAAGCCAGGGCGGTTCAGCTTCAATCGCGCTGGTGGTCGTTGCGAAGAGTGTGAAGGACTCGGTCAGAAGAAGATCGAGATGCACTTCCTCCCGGACGTCTGGGTGGAATGCGATACGTGTCACGGAAAGCGGTACAACCTCGAAACGCTCGCTGTGAAGTATCGTGGGCACTCGATTGCTGATGTGCTCAACATGTCGATCAGCCAGGCCCTTGAGATCTTCGACAACATCCCGAAGATCCGTGCCCCATTGGCGACCCTCGCAGCAATTGGTCTCGATTATCTGACACTCGGCCAATCGGCGACAACATTGAGTGGCGGAGAAGCACAACGCGTGAAGCTGGCCGCTGAACTTGCCAAGCCCAACACAGGTCGCACGCTCTACCTGCTGGATGAGCCGACAACGGGTCTGCACTTCGACGACATTGCCAAGCTCCTCAAGGTTCTGAACAGCCTTGTCGAACAGGGAAACACGGCCGTTGTCATTGAACACAATCTGGACGTCATCAAAACCGCTGACTGGTTAGTGGACGTCGGGCCAGAAGCAGGGATCGGCGGGGGTTACATCGTCGCCACTGGAACTCCAGAAGATGTCGTTGCTCAGGCCCGGGCTTATCAGGACAGCACCAGCAAGAAGAAAACATCCAAAAACAAGGATGCAAGCCAACCAGCAAACCCCATGCGAAGCTGGACTGGCGAACTGCTCGCCCCAATTCTTGAGCAGGACGAGCGGAAAGCACTGGATATCTTTGATGTCGCTGAAGCGGCGAAGAAGAAGTCAGGCGACCTCGACATTGCCGCGGTTGGACGTCAGACCGCGGCTCCGTGGCAGACAGACGGTCGTGCATGGCACACCGAACAGCGTCTCGCTCGCAATGGCAAACCGTGTCGTTGGGAAGGGAGTGCGCTGGCCTATGTCGTCGATGAACTCGCCAAGGTAAAAGGACTGAAGCCGGTTAACTGGAATGATCAAGCCAGTGTCGAAATCACTGCTGAGAAGAAAGCCGGAACCGGCTGGTTCATGCATGCTCTGACCGGCGATGAATGGCTATTGAGGTTCTACTTCCGCGTCCCGAAAGGAACATTCGAAGAAGAGAAACTTCAGCGGCGCATCAAGCTGAAATCTGTGAACGAGCTTGATGAACTCCCGATCTATAACCGCAGTGATCGAGTTCGAATCAATGCACAGAAAGGGGCCTTTCAGGAAGTCGTCTTTGACGTCCACTGGCTGGAAGAAATCAACACGCCGGAGTTCCGCGAGTTCCTGAAACAAGCAGCCGCAAGCTACCTCGGTCAGGTGGAAAAATCCGGCCAATCGATCGAAGATCTTTCGCCGTGGAAGGTCCTCGGTCGAAAATGGCACACCTCCCGAAAAGGGTTTCCATCGAACAAACGGGTTGCCTGGAAAGCGGAAGTTCTCGAAGAGCTCTTTACTGTTCTCGATGATGCTTTTGAGGGCCTGACGCCAGACTGGTCCAATAAAACAACCGTCCCTTACCGCTTCAGTGGAGCGAAAGCGACAATCGCGGAACTGCAAACCAAACGGCGAGAAACGATTGTTCTCAATCTCTATCCACCTTCAGGCATGATTGCTTTGGGGGAAATTGCCACACTGGGACAGGAAAGAGAAATTCAGCCACATAAAAACGGAACAGATCGTATCTCGATCGAGTTCTTAAACCACGATCACGTCCGTTCCAAAGAATTCAAATCATTCCTGAAGCGATTCATTTCCGGTCTTCCAAAGTCCTGAAAAGAGCCTGGTTTCCCGACGACACTGACATGACGCAGCAGTTGCTGCAACATTGATCACCTTACGGCAACATGCCGACCTCTGTATTCATACAACGTTTCTATGACCAAAGTGACTTTCAAAATCGACGGACCGAAGAAGGCCAAAACCTGTCTCGTCCTCACACACGGAACAGGCGAAAGTTCTGACTCGACGTTCCTGTCCTATTTCGCGGAAGGGATCGCAGCCAATAGCCGACGTGTTGTTCGTTTCGACTTTCCCTATATGGCAGAGCGTTCCACAAAAGGGCGTCGACGACCACCAGATAGTGAGGAAGTTCTTCTCGACACCTGGCGCACGGTGCTGAAAGAGTTGCCCTACGAACGGATCATCATCGGTGGAAAAGCAATGGGCGGTCGCATGGCCACCATGATCGCCGATGAATGCGGCGTTAACGGTGTCTTATGCCTCGGCTATCCGTTTCATCCGAGCGGTCGTCCCGAGAAACTCCGAATCGAGCATCTGGAAACACTCGCCACCCCGACTCTGATCATTCAGGGAGAGCAAGATCCGTTTGGAAATCGAGATGAAGTGGCGGAATACAAACTCTCGGAATCGATTCGATTTCACTGGGTCCCAGACGGTGACCACAGTTACAACGTCGGCCGAGGAAGCGATCGCGCCCACGAACAGAATCTGAAGAATGCACTCCGAGCCGCAGAGTCATTCCTGTTCGAATGCTGGGGCATGTAGAGTCTACAACGATGTAGAGTTTCCAATGCAGAGAGCCCTCGATCCAGATGATTTCGGATCGAGGGCTCTTATCTTAAATGCGACCAGACATGACCTAAGTTACATCACCGAAGCTATGCCTTGGCTTCGAAGTCTTTCATGAACTTCACCAGTTCTTCAACCCCGGCTTTCGGGAAGGCATTGTAGATACTGGCTCGCATCCCGCCGACACTGCGGTGTCCTTTCAGACCATCGAAGCCGGCCTTGGTTGCAGCACTGATGAACTTGGAATCGAGTTCTTCGTTTCCAGTGACAAACGGAATGTTCATCAGGGAGCGGCTGTCAGCATCAGCAGTGCCTTTGAACAGACTGCTCTGATCCAGGTATTGATACAGGACAGCAGCCTTGTCCTTGTTGACCTGCTCCACAGCCTGCAGGCCGCCTTGTTTCAAGATCCACTTGAAAACGAGGCCCATAATGTAAATGCCGAAGGTCGGCGGCGTGTTGTAGCACGATTCATTCTCTGCGTGCGTACGATACTGCAGCATCTCTGGCAGATCTCTGTTGGCTTTCTCAACAAGATCTTTCCGCATGATGACCAGTGTGACCCCGGATGGCCCGAGGTTCTTCTGGGCTCCTGCGTAAATCACACCGTACTTGGAGATCTCAAGCGGACGGCTGAAGATGTCGCTGCTGGCGTCACAGATCAGAGTAGACCCGGCAGGAACTTCTGGCTCGCTCGCCCATTGAGTTCCATAGATCGTGTTGTTCGATGCATAGTGGATATAGGCCGGAGACGCGGAGTAATTTGCGGTCTTCGGGATGTAGCAGAAATTACGATCTTTGCTGCTGGCAGCAATATGAACCTTGCCATACCGAGCGGCCTGTTCAGCGGCTTTCTTCGCCCAGACCCCTGTCACCAGATAATCGGCGGTCTGATCTGCTGACAGGAAGTTGGCAGGGATCATGAAGAACTGAGAGGAAGCCCCTCCCTGCAGAAACATGATGCTGTAGTCGTCAGAAATATTGGCGATCTTACGACAATTCGCTTCCACTTCATGCAGAACCGCCACGAAGGCTTTGCCACGGTGCGAGTGTTCCATGATGCCGATCCCGGTGTCGCCGAGACTCAGCATATTCGCTTTGGCTTCTTCGAGGACTTCGACAGGCAGAACGGCAGGGCCTGCTGAAAAGTTGAAAATGCGATTGCTCATGAAAACCCTTTATGATTTTGCTTCACCGTGCCGGACACGGGAAATCTGTATCCAGTTCAGACTTCAGCAGTAATTTTTTGACGTGGAGCGATGATTATTGTTCCCTGACACCATCATGAAAATGGATCACCGGAACGTTCTCATTTACAGCCACAATTCGACCCGATCCCGCATCGATTCCGGGAGTTTCTTCAGAACCGACTTCCGAATCTGATCGTCATGGTAGCGAGTGCTGAAGTGACCTAAAATGATCAGTTCATTCTTGAATCGCTCGGCTCGGGCGACGATATCATCAAGATGCATATGCCCAAACTTATGGATCTTCTCTTTCCGGTGTTCTGGACGGAAGAACGTCATCTCAGTAATCAAAATTTTCGCTTCATATGCCGCATCGCACACATCCAGTCCCGCGGGAGCGGTATCCCCGGTGTAGCAGACCAGAGGAATGCGGAACTCGGCACTGACATCAATTCCACTGAATCGCAAGTCGCGAATCTGGTCGCCTGTCAGGTGGCTATACTCTGGTTTCAGCTTTCGTCGTCGTTCCCAGACAATGTATCCAACCGAGGGAACGGTATGCTTCGTCGGAAATGTCGTAATGACATGCTCGCGAGAGAGTTCGTATTCCCCATGATCCGCCGCTGGAACGATGTTGCATAACATGCGACCGCGATCCAGTTTCTGCCAGGCTCGCAGCATTTTGTCGACTGCTTCGGCAACACTCTCCGGCACATAGATGGTCGGCGGTTCCATCTTCATCATTTTGCGTCGTGCGACATACGCTGGCAGTGCCGCCATATGATCCAGATGAGCATGGGTAATCAGGAATGTCTGGGTCCCCATGAAGGACCAGGGACTCCCCCCCATGTCAAAGCCGATTTTCAGTTCTGGAATTCTCCAGTAACTCTGCACTGCCGCACGAGAATACCCTTCAATGGTCAGGTCTTTGTGGGTCAGTGTTCGAATTGGGAGGTTATCAAGCATGACGCATTCGAAATCAAAATAATAACGTCGAGACACTCTCGACGAGGGAACGACTCGCCCGCCGGACGTTGTTCTTCCACTCGATTCGCGCTTCCATTCGATCACCACACGGAACGAATATCACGGCAACCCGAATCGAATCTCACGACGTCCAGGACACGCATTGCACTCTGACGTCACAGAGCCTCAACAGCGGAGTCCCTGAAACGGAGCAACTCATAATTGTGCCCACTGGAAGAGATTTTGAGGATACTGGAAGCTCCCCTTTTCCCTCATTTTCAGATCTCGGGGGGCAAAGCGATGCAGTCTGCAACAAATTCGCAGTCAAAATGGCCCCAGAATCCTGCCGGTCACTGCGTACGCTTATTCATCCACGAATTCAATTGTTGCCTTTTCCCGTTCCTGCATCACGACATCATTCCATGTTTGTCGGGAAATCTTTTTCAGCATCTCCCCGCGGGCGTCTTCCATACTAAGTGTTCCGTTCAATCGGCTGTCGACTTTAATAATGTGAACGCCAAATTGTGTCCGGAAAGGAACGCTGACATCCCCTGGCATCAGTTCAAAGACAACTTTCGCAATCGCCGGATCGACTCGCCCATAATATTCGAACTCGCCCATAGAACCGCCATTTCTGGCTGAAGGGCTGTGAGAATACTTGGTTGCAGCTTCAGCAAAGGTCAATTTCCCATCAAGGATCTCTGTAAGAATCTCCTGCATCTTCTTTTCAGCAGCTGTCCATTCTGCGGTGCTGGCGTCAGGTTTCACATGAAAAACAATCTGAGACGCCTTTACCCTGGTGCCATCAAACTCCTGTCGGTGGTAATCCCATTCCAGATGGAAATGATTACGCCGAACAATCGTCTCCATATAGGTTGCCCATGCCGCATTCACTGCCAGCAAATCCCGGACACTGGCTTTCGTGAGATGAAATCGGGCGAGAACCTCGTCGACATTTCCTTCACGCTTGGTGATAAAGGATTCCAGACCTTTCAGTTCTCGATCCAGCACTTCAGGGTCTGGTTCAATTTTCTTGCTCTGCAGATACTGACGAACAAGTTCTCGATCGACCAGAATATTCAGAATGCGTTTGCGATCAGCTGGACCCGCGTTCTCTGGCAACTGTCCCAGATAAAACTCCAGATTCATCACATCTGAGGTGACCGATTTGCCATTGATAACGGCGATCACCTTGGGCTTTTCCGCAGCTGCCAGCAGTGACAGATTGCCTGCCACCATCAGCAGGATCATGGCGAGAAGACTGAAGCAAAATTGTCGCATCGTTACACCAATCCGTCCTGTATTGCACAATCCTGAATGCACGACCCCGTCATGCGATTCACGTCTGATCAGCAATCAAATCAACTTCAATCACCGCTCGGAGGAGCCAGGTAGATTACCATATCCCCTGGTTTCGCCTCCACTCGTCCATCGGTAGCAAGAATGTTCAGGCGGTTCCCTGTGACGAGAAAAAGAACGATCGCTTTTCCTTCGGTCGTTTCTTTGAACCGCGCGAAATCATACTCTTTCGAGAGCTTCGTCGTTTTGACCTTTTCGCCGCTTTCGATTCGCTCCAGAAGCCGTTCAAACGTCAGTCCTGCAGTGAACAGATACCGAGAACGCAAGTGAAGCGCCGAAGATTCATTCTTCTCCGCCTCCCGCCATGGAGTCAGCTGAAAGACATTGGCGCGACCAAACAGTTCCGCAAAATTCATCGAAGCGAGCGAGTTGACTTCATCATTCGAGGTCATCGCCAGCAACCGCCCAATTCCGCCGAGATCCATATTTTCTGCAGCTTCATCCTGAAGAATATTCAGTTCTTCAGTCTGTAATCCGGCCATATTGGCTTCACGAATATTCCGATGATTTGTGTCGACCAGCAACACCGGAAACCCAGCATCCTGCACTGCCCGAGCGATTTCCTGAGCCGCCTGATGTGCTCCAACGATCAACAGGCCTTGAGGATCGCGACTGGCTAATCCCAGTTTCAACGCCAATGGATACGCTGTCAGTCCATAGACCACCACCGTTCCAACAATCACCAGAAAGATTGCCGGCACAAGCCCTGCCCCATCGACCGGGCCCAATTCGATTGCGAAGATCGAAGCCACTGCAGCAGCGACAATTCCACGCGGGGCCAGCCATGCCAGAAAGACTTTCTCTTTCCAGTTCAAACTCGACCCCCACGTTGACACCAGCACACAAAGTGGCCGAACAACAAGAATCATGAAGGCAACGAAAGCAGGCCCTTTCCATCCCAGAATCGTAAACGACTCCGGATTGACTCGTGCCGCAAGGAGAATGAACAGGCCGGAGATCAGCAACAGGCTCAGGCTTTCTTTGAACTCCGTGATGTGCTTCAACGAGACACCAGAGTTCGCCATCAACACGCCCATCAACGTCACGGCAATGAGCCCGGATTCTCTGTGAATCAGGTTTGAAACCGTAAATGACAGCACCACAAACAGTAATGTAATCAGGCTTTCCAGATGATCCGGCAACGAATGGCGTCGAATCAGATGGACGACGATTGTGGCAGCAATCCCTCCACACGAAATTCCGGCGATCAGGGAAACAATCAGCCCCTGCGCGACAACCCAGTAACTGGCATTGGCCCCGACTTCGACTGCTGTTGAATAAGCATCGTAAACAAGCACGGCGAGAATCGCTCCCACCGGATCAATGACGATCCCTTCCCAACGTGCGATTGGTCCCACCGGACCAATTGGGCGAATTTGACGTAAAATCGGCCCAATCACAGTCGGGCCTGTGACAACCAGAATCGCTCCCAGCAATGTCGAGGGAAGCCACGGCATACTGAGAATGTAATGCGCCCCCAGTGTGGACAGACACCAGGTGACAAGCATCCCGGTCGTCAAAAACCCCAGAAGGACTCCTCCCATCTCTTTCAACTCTGAGTAATAGAGAGAAAGACTTCCTTCGAAGAGAATGACCGCGACACAAAGCGAAATAAAAGGAAACAGGAGATCGCCAAACATTTTGTCTGGCTCAACAATTCCCAGCACTGGACCAGCGAGAAAGCCACACCCCAGAAGAAGCAGAATGGATGGCAGGCGCAGCTTCCACGCCAGCCATTGGGCACCAGTCCCAAAGACAATCAAGGACGCCAGTGCAATAAGGATCGAATGTTTTTCCACAGGCCGCCGTCAATCCGGGAAAAAGACGAACTTGCTGACGATCACACTCCCATCAGCCTCTATCAAACAGTCCCGGATTCTTACAACAGAGACGGGTTCAGGGCAATGTCGAACGCTCCAAACTGATAACAGTTAAACAGTTCAGAAGAAATTCCTGACCAAACCAATTCCACGCTCTCAGGATTAGAAATCCGGTCGGTAACCTCAGCAACACTGATCCAGATCGTACAGACTGTTCATCTGGTGGCACAAAGTCAGGCACCGGTACACGGTAGCGGCCGGGAAATAGCAACTCCCAAGAAATAACGTATGTTTAACGACCATGTGCAGCCCAAAGCGGGGCCAGCGACTTCCGAAGCATCAGTCCAGGAGAAATGACTCTGGCTGCGTCATCAAGAACACAATTCAACGGGGGCAGCCCGCTCTCTCCCTTCAAATGCAGTCGCACATTGCGAAAAGCAGGCATCTACGCATTTCTTGCCTCGCTTTATGCAATGTTACCGGTCTTAAAAGAACTCTCCCCTTATCACAAAGTTGGGGATCAGCCAGCAAATCTCCATGCGGTATTTGCTCTCGTGCTCGGAGCCCTGCTCGTGTTCCGCACGAACGCCGCTTATGCTCGCTGGTGGGAAGCCCGAACTCTTTGGGGACGCCTGATAAACGACTCACGTAACCTTGCGGCAAAAATCAGTGCCTTCGGGGCATTTTCCGCAACGGATCTGGAATCGGCCAGAAAGCTGTTGATTCAATTTCCTCAAGTGCTGACGGCACACCTGCGCAAGAATGCCCCCGGCAAACCGATTTCTGCGAGCATCACCGCCTCGACTGGCGAGACGAACAAAGTCCACCAGCCCTTAGCAGATGGTGAAGGAATCCCTGATCTCGATTCCGTTGCCCATGCCCCTGTCGACATTGTCGAGCGTCTCTACATTCTGCTGGGGAAATGGAAACAGGCCGGCAAAATCGACGGCAACGATCTGCGTATCATTGATACAAACGCAGTCGGACTTCTGGACGTCTGCGGAGGAAGTGAACGGATTCGCAATACACCGTTCGTCCGTACCTACCGTGTTTTTGCCAGACAATGTATCAGTCTGTCGCTGCTGACGTTCCCTTGGGGCATCGTCAACGAATTCCACTGGTGGGCAATCCCGTTGACTGCAGTCTCTGCCTATTTCATGCTCGGACTGGAACTTGTTGCGGAGCAGATTGAAGAACCTTTCGGGGTCGAGGAAAACGATCTCGATTTGGAGGGAATGTGCAATTCCATCAAAACCTCGGTAAACCAGATCTTTGACCGTCGAATCGCACTCGATCGACTGCAGAGCTGAGGCGAAACTGGTCACACCTCCATTTTTCTGGAATCCGGCTGCAACCACAGAAAATGAACACTCTCTCCACCTCAAATTCCATCACCCCGACTCGACTTGAAGATCAAATCCCGCCAGTGGTTGCGAAAGTAACTGTTGGCGGGGTTTTTCTTCTGAATCAGGAGTGTCCCCTAAAGCTCGTCACCAACCAGGTACCAGCATCTGCTGCCGTAGGACTGTTTCGCCTTAGGTTTCCGCTGAAACATACTCACCGCCATGATGTCCGGCCATTGCTAAGGGCGATGTTCAAGTCCCTGAGCGTCTATCCCCGCCAAAAAATCGAGAACCGAAGAGCAAGAAATCTCAAAGGGGCAACTGAATCTTGCTGTCCGATTTTTAATCACTCGCGTTCAGGTCCAATTTGAGACCAAAGTCGGACGGACCCCGTCTTCGTTCGCAGGCGATAATTTGCATTAATGGGAGATGATGTGTTAAAAGGCGAGCCTCGCTTCGGTGCTAAGCGCTGTTCCAGGGGCTTAAAAGCAGCAGAGAACCGCCAACAACATCTCGCTCGGCAATCTCCGGCATGTTCGCCCTGCTGGCGCGATGCGAACATGGCACCCGGCACGGCCAAAGCTAATTTGAAGTATTGATCATGCGTAGATCTGGATCGTCGGCAAAACCAGGCGCCGCACCTAGCAGGCGGCTTCGTATTGATTGAGGAGTTTTGTGCGATCCGTTGTGATTCGCAAGAATTGCTCGATCAATTCACGCGGCAAAACTCGACGCATCCCATTAAGCCCGCAGGGATTGACTGGTGAATGCCGCCGGGTACTCTCAATGCAGTTCGTTCTGATAATCACAGGTTATGGTCGTTGAATCATGCTGTTTGATGTCGCAAGCGTCGCCCTGCTGATCATTTTCGTCTGCCTGAACTGGGCATTGTGGGGCTGCTAATGGTTCACCTGGCGCTGGTGGTCTGCTATTTCACTCTCGCAGGTATATCCATCAGTATCGGCAGGTATGATTACGATGGATTCCTGTCCGCTCTCGGCCTAGCCCTTCAGGCATTTGCCCTTAACTGCCTACTGCTTCCCATCGCTCTCGTCGCTCTGTGGCGTTACGGTTTGGCCCATAACCATGAGACACAAATGGACTCACCCGAAACGTCCTGCAAGAAGGATAATGCCAAGGCCACGAGCCATTGATCGCCGCCGTCGAACGATCAGCTCCCATCTGCAGATGGGGCAAGAAACAAACTCAGCCCACCTTCCCAGCCGAGGACTCCGTACAGAAAAAGTTCTAACGTTGTCTTGCCACCCCTAACTTCATCAAGCTGTACAATTGAGTCCATCGGCTCGCTAAATGTAGACTATCATT
>JBEBTF010000039.1:0-24891 GCA_040393865.1 Planctomicrobium piriforme
AAGGTGATCTAATGCAGATGGGCTATAGCGATAGTATTCTAGTGCCCCGTTATGGTGACACTGCACCAATGAATTTTAATGCCCCCGGTGCCCCAGCAGCTCGCAAATCCGGCGATGTTGGCTTGAGAAATTCGACAGAAGCGACATCCTCGGAACTGAATTCCACCTCTTTTCCGAGGCTTCCATTCTGCTGAAAAATGTTCATTCCTGTGCTCGGCACTTCAGCGTTACTCGTCCAGTTGAAACGTGCCGCCCCCCCTTGAACCAGTGCTTCAAGAGTGGCGTCTGCCCGAGAGAAGTTCACTGGAGTTCCAGACATCTTCGCAAACAGATTATTCTCGAACACAAAGCCTTTGGAATCGGTCGCCGGACCTGAAGAGAAGTCGATTCCATATTGCCCATTCACAAATGTGTTATTGGCAAATTGAATCTGCTTTGAGTGCTGCTCTGCTCCGGCGAACTGCACTCCAGTAGTGACATCCTTAAAGCGGTTCTGACGAAACTTCACCGCTGAACCGGTTCCTTGCAGCAACACTCCGGTCCCCATCGGGCCAACAAAACGATTCTGCTGCACAATCACTTCACGAGTATCCGACCCGGTCGAAGCATCAAATAAAATCCCGGTTGCGGACGTGCCTGCTCCCTGAAACAGACAGCTTTCGATCTTCAAATCCAGATTCTGAATTCCCGAAACCCCTACACCAGAGAGCCCCACATTCTGAATCTTGTCGAACGTCACATTCTTCAATGTGGTTCCAGACATGAACCCTTGCAGTTCGACTCCCTTCAGGCGTCCTTCGCAGTCGATCACAATGTTCTCGATCGTCAGTTCTTCGACGGAATCCAACCGAATCACAGGGCCAGTCCCGGTCGGTTGAAGACGCGGAGGCTTCTCGGAAAGTCCCACAATTTTAATCTGCCGCGGAAATCCCCCCAGGCCGGAGTTGTCGATTGAAATCGCTTCACTCAGCGTCTGGTCACCTTCCAGATGAATCTCTTTTACTGGAGTAGACAGACTCGATGTGTTGGATGTCCGAACAAACTGAATCGCTTCTGCAATGGTTCCGAAATGGCCAGCGGGACCAACAATAGCAATCGGCCCATCCACTTTCGGACGAACTTTTTGAGGAGGAGTCATCTCGGCCGGTTTACTAACCGGCTTCTTCTCCTCAGCAACAACAGGTTCTACTGGAGGTTTCGCTTTATCTGCCCCACTCCCAGTGAAAGCATAAATTACGCCAACCACGAGGAGCAGAGCCAAAACTCCCCCGCCAATCGCCAGCGGAATCTTGTGCTGAATCGCCTTCTCTCGCAAATCAGGCGGTAAGTAAGAGAAGAGATCGAATCCGCCCTTCCCTGCATTTTTCTGATTCTTAGTAACACCTGAACCGGGTGTTCGCTTGGCCAAATTGCCGCTGGACCTGCCGACTCCAATCGAAGGTCCACTCCCTCCGGAACCAAATCCGGAAGCGATTGCAAACGGGTCATCATCCGTCGCCGGCTCCAGAAATTCTTCAGCAGGCTCAAGCGTTTCCTGCTCCGAATCCCCGACTTTTCCACGATCGAGTTTGACAGTCTTCGAGGCTTGCTGTCCTCGACCAACGGCCGACTGACCAGACGGACTCCCCTGTTGAGAATCAATATCGCTCAGACTGCTAAGGAAATTCCCAATCCCGCCAGGCTGCACAGGAGACTTTGAAGTCTGTGAGGAATAAACAGCCGTATCCGCAGTGGCCAGCAACGACTTTCCGGAACTGTCCACACGACGCTCAGGTGGCGCCACGGAGACAGCGGCTCCACCACCGGCCTCCTGCCAGCGAGTCAACAGCGCAACCACATCACTGGCAGACTGAATTCTCTCATCGCGATTCTTCTTCATCATCCCGCGAAGAATCTGCAACAGGGACTCCGGAACATCATTCCGAAGTGTCTCCAGTGGCGTTGGCTCTTTGGTCTGATGCGCGAGCAATCGCTGAGTCAGCGTCCCTTCATTGAACGGCGGTCGTCCGGACAATAGGAAATAAAGCGTGCAGCCCAAGCTGTAAATATCAGCTCTTGTATCAACCAGATGACTGTCAACGGCCTGCTCTGGTGCCAGATAATCAGCGGTTCCCAGCACACGTTCATCGTGAGCCACTGTCAGCGAGTGATCTTCCTGCTCGGAAACCCGTGCCAGCCCCAGATCCATCAGTTTCACAACGCCGTTCTGGTCAACAATGAAGTTCCCAGGCTTGACGTCACGGTGAACCATTCCAACCCGGTGTGCGTGCTCGAGGCCCAGTGCCCCCTGCCGGATATATTCGGCTGCAACTGATGGAGATAATGGGCCAAACTGCTGCACAAGGTCATACAGATTGCTCCCTTCAACATACTCCATCACCAGAAAATGAATCTCGACGTTGCCATCCTTCTCCTGATCAACGTCATATGCCCGCACAATGTTCGGGTGATCAAGTGAGGCAACAGCCTGAGCTTCGCGGTGAAATCTCTGCAAATACGAACTGTCTTTAACCAGTTTCCAAGGCAAAACCTTGATCGCACAGCGGCGTCGCATCAAGACATGCTCGGCCAGATAAACGGAACTCATTCCGCCTTTGCCCAGCAATCGCTGCAACCGGTACTTCCCCAGAAAGAATCCCTTGTGCTTCCCGACAAGCAATTTGGATGCCTGCCACGAAGTAATGGCATCCCGAGAGATCAGATATTCAAGAAGCGACTCACCGGTCGGAGCAGCCGAGGCTTGCGAAACAACTGCAACCCCATCGGTAATCGTAGCCTCATCGACAAGGCCACTCCGCCGAAGAATTGAAACGACAGATTCCAGTGACGTGTTCATGCAGAACTGCGCGTGGTCATCAGGCGGAAATATGAATAAAAACAGAGTCAGAGAAAAAGATTAACTCGTTTCCCTGCAGTCTGTTCCATTCATGCTGGATTTCATGTACACGCAAAATGCCTCATGTCATCAAAAAAACATACGACACTGGCATCAAACTCATTTGATTACTTCAAAGAATACGACGGGCAATCCCGTAATGTACAGCAAAGTTGCCAAAAGTTTTGAATTCAAACGTATTCTGACAGACTCAATCTGTCCCAATTCTCTTCAAAATGCCCCATTCAACCGGGACGGAGCCCGAAAAACAGGACAACTTATCTGTAATAACCACGCAAATCGTTTGGAGGAGCGGATGTTCGGAAAAAAGCGAACCTTTCTCCTGTTTTTCTCGTCCTGACGATCGTTCTGCGTTACAATGTTGATCCCATCTGCCCCCGGCTAGGGAGCAGTGTTTTCAGGAATGCGATTTCTCACATCGCCATGACTGAAATGCTGACAAGCAAAGCCTAGTGCTGACGTCAGCAGGACAACAGGCAGACGAGACAGAGAAAACCGCCACTACACCTTTTCGGGAAGCATGCATCGTGTCGACAGCCCTGGCACCTAAAACCGGTCGTCAGATTAGAACCGGTTCAGATATTCTGGTCCAAGCCTTGATTCAACAAGGGGCCAAGTACGTCTTTGCGTATCCCGGCGGTGCCAGCATGCCTCTGCACCAGGCACTGCGCAAACACCGCGATCACATCCGCACCATCCTCCCACGCCATGAACAAGGTGGGGGTTTTGCCGCTCAGGGGATCTCACGAACCACTGACGAAATCGGCATTTGCATGGCAACCAGCGGACCGGGGGCCACTAATCTGGTCACTGCGATTGCTGACGCGAAGATGGACAGCATCCCGCTGATCGCCATCACAGGTCAGGTTTCCCAGAAAGTCATTGGAACAGACGCATTCCAAGAGACTCCAATCGTGGAAATCTGCCGTGCAGTGACCAAGCATCACTACATGATCACAGCCAGTGATCCAGATTGCCCAGAAGCAGTTCAGGCTGCTCTGCGCAGCATCCCACGAATCGTTAAGGAAGCGTTTTACATTGCCCGCTCAGGTCGCCCCGGCCCGGTCCTGATCGACTTCCCAAAGAACATCCAGCTTGCCTCAACTGACGCGGACATCGATTTCGATCCGCCGATGCACCTGCCTGGCTACCACATCGAAAGCAAAATCGCCGTTGAGCAAGTGCGTCAGGCCGTCGCTGCCATTCGCCGTTCAAAGCGACCAATCCTTTACGTTGGTGGAGGTTGCGTCAATCACGAGACTTCAGCAGAACTGATCAAGTTCGCTCGTGCATCAAACATTCCAGTGACCACCACCGTCATGGGAATTGGAACATTCCCAGGAGACGACGAGCAGTCACTCCACATGCTCGGGATGCACGGAACCGTTTACGCGAACTTCGCAGTGAACGAAGCCGACCTGCTCATCGCTCTCGGCGTGCGATTTGACGATCGCGTGACCGGGAAGCTCGAAGAGTTCGCGAAGCATGGGAAGATCATCCACGTTGATCTCGACCCATCCGAGATGCACAAGAACAAGGAAGCTCACATTCCGATCATCGGAGATGTGAAAGAATTCCTGATCAAGTTGAATGCCGAATTTACTGCTGACGACAAACCAGAAACTGAAGCCTGGTGGAAGCAGATCAATGAATGGAAAGCCGCTCACCCGTTGAAATATCGGGAAGCAGGCGACTTCATTGTTCCTCAGCACGCAATCGAAGAACTCTGGCGTCAGACCATTGAAAAAGACACCTACGTTAGCGTGGGTGTCGGTCAGCACCAGATGTTTGCTGCCCAGTACTACAAGTTCCGTGAACCAAAACGCTGGCTGTCCAGCTCTGGCCTCGGAACAATGGGCTTTGGACTTCCAGCCGCAATGGGTGTTCAGACAGCTCATCCAAACTCACTGGTCATCGACATCGACGGTGACGGGTCGATCCTGATGAACATTCAGGAACTCGCAACTCTGCACTGCGAGAAACTTCCAGTCAAGATCCTGCTGCTCAACAACCAGCACCTGGGTATGGTTGTGCAGTGGGAAGACCGATTCATGGAAGGGCGTCGTGCACACACCTACCTGGGCCCGATCGACCATCCAGAATGGCTCGGCGAAGGTTCCGGCAATCACTACGAAGAAACCTACCCGAACTTCGTCCAGATGGCCGAAAGCTTCGGCGTGAAAGCCGCTTCTGTTCGCAGCAAAGCTGCCCTGCCAGCCGCAATCAAAGCCATGATCGAGCACGACGGTCCATACTTGCTGGACGTGCTGTGCCCATATCAGGAGCACGTGCTGCCGATGATTCCAGGTGGCGGAACTGTTCGGGACATCATCACCGAATAGTGCTCGAAAGACAGACGGTCGCGACTGCACGCGACCGGTTTTCAAGATGACGCGAAAGGCGATGGCGACTACTGAGAAAATCAGAGTCGCCATCCTTCGTTTCTTCCCAAACAAAATTGTCCGGACGGCGATATCGCCAGCCCTCCTCTTTTCCAGAGTGAGGAACGCGGAAAACTCGAACGCCGAACTTGAGTCGCTTCCGGATTAGAGAAGATTTGTGCGGAAATCGGCGGTCGCTCCGCTTTTCAGAGCTCCTGTGATCGTTCAGAATGCTCCGACGTTATCCCGATCGCACCGAGTGGGCCTGTTGGCATCGAAATGAGCGTCGAGTGCCAACTCACAATTTTCGAGCTTAATGCTCCCGAGGTTACCCGTGATCATTGTTTTGAAACCAGACTACACTGAACAACAGCTGCAGCACATCTTTGACAAGCTCGAAGAAATGGGATTCCGTCACGAACTGAGCAAAGGAGTCCAGCGCACGCTCATTGGAGTCATTGGCGAAGAAGACCAGCTGCGGAATGCCCCATTGCAGGCAATTCCTGGCGTTGAAGATGTGATGTCGATTTTGAAACCGTACAAGCTTGCCAGCCGTGAGTTCCGCAAACAGGATTCCATTTTTGATTTAGGTCATGGCGTCAAAGTCGGGGGTGGAAACCTCATGATGATTGCCGGTCCTTGCTCAATTGAAGGCGAAGACATCCTCCGCGAAATCGGTCGCGATGTGAAAGCCGCTGGAGCAAACGTTCTCCGCGGCGGAGCATTCAAACCGCGCACAAGCCCTTACAGCTACCAAGGCATGGGCGAAGAAGGGTTGAAAATCCTTCGCAAAGTCGGCGATGAACTGGGAATGCCAGTCGTCACCGAAGTGATGGACCCACGTCAGGTTGATCTGGTGAATCAGTATTCGGACATCATCCAGATTGGTGCCCGAAACATGCAGAACTTCAACCTCCTGACGGAAGTGGGCCACACCAATCGTCCAGTGCTCCTCAAACGAGGAATGAGCGCCACGATTCAAGACCTGCTCATGTCAGCCGAATACGTGCTGGCAAACGGCAACCAGCAGGTCATTCTGTGTGAGCGAGGCATCAAGAGCTTCGACAGCTCGACTCGAAACCTCCTCGACCTGGCTGCAGTCCCGAATCTGAAAGGTCTCACTCACCTTCCAGTGATCGTCGATCCAAGCCATGCAACAGGTCGACCAGATCTGATTCCAAGCATGTCTCTGGCGTCAATCGCTGCTGGTGCTGATGGGGTGCATATCGAAGTCCACAACTGCCCAGAGAAGGCAATGAGCGATGGACCACAGGCACTGTTACCACACCAGTACGCCGATCTCTTCCAGCAAATGCGAGCACTCGCAACCCTGCTGAAACGAGAAATCCCAGCTGCTGTCTAATACCGAGCAGGGCTAGACGCCCGTCTCGATATTCATAAGCAAAAAATGGCCGGAACACACAAGTGGTTCCGGCCATTTTCATTTGGGGTCACTTGCCATCGCTGCCATTTGATCGACAGATGCGCGCTAATCTTCGGCCTTGCTGCCATCCCCGCACATCTTGACCACTCTCGGGTCAAATCGGGCAACAATGTCAACAAGATCCGTTTGAGCCGCCATGATCTGATTGATGTTCTTATACACGCCGGGGACTTCATCTGATCCGGCAGACAGAACTGTCACTCCCTTCTTCTTCAGATCACCACGAACCGCATTAAACCGGAAGGTCGCATTCGCTTTTGTACGCGACATGATTCGCCCTGCCCCATGCGACGCGGAATGAAAACTCTCTGCGTTTCCTTTTCCCCGCACCACATACGCCGGGGTTGCCATTGATCCCGGAATCACTCCCAGAACCCCCTCGCCTGCAGGCGTCGCCCCCTTGCGATGCACGATCACTTCCTGACCGTTGTGGATCTCTTTCCAGGCAAAGTTATGGTGATTCTCCACAGTCCCGAGAACCTGCGCTCCAATCAGCTTCGTGACATTTCGATGGATAACCGCATGATTTGCAGACGCATAGTCTCCCATCAGATTCATGGCCGCCCAGTATTCCTGCCCTGCCTGAGAGTGCAGATCAAGCCAGGACAACCGGCCGAAATGACGATACTCGGAAGGTAAGGAACGCTGCGCAATTGCACTGTATGTGGAACAGACGGCATGCCCTGCTCCGCGGCTTCCGCTGTGGCTTAACAAGGCCACGTACTGCCCGACAGGGATTCCCAGCAAAGGCTCGTTCAGGGTCAACAATCCGAACTCAACGAAGTGATTCCCTGATCCGGACGTTCCCAACTGCCCCCAAGCTTTATCCTTCAACTCGCGAGTCACTCTGGACACGTTCCAGTCCTGATCCATGACGTCATGCGACTGTCGGCGCTTGAACTTCTGTCCGGTTCCAAAAAGAGTTCCATTCTCCAGTGCCGTCGTGAACTGAGGAACTCCGCTCTCCTGCTCCAGCATCTCCGTGGGAAGATCCAGAACCGACAACTTCATTCGACAGGCAATATCCACCCCGACCGCATACGGGCAGACAGCATCCTTCAACGCCAGAACTCCGCCAATCGGCAACCCGTATCCGACGTGCGCATCAGGCATTAACGCAGCACCGACGGCGTTGGGCAATGCGCACGCATCCCGCATCTGGCGATGAGATTCCGGGTCGATGTGCTCGCTTCCCCAGGTTTGATACGTCACAGGTTCACGATGAACATGAACCTGCGGAGCGGCCAGTTTGCGAGCCAGCGCAGCAAAGTAGACATCCTCCAGATACACCTGCGGATCTGCGACGACATCTTTCAATGCATCCTGAACGGCTTTCGAACGCAGACCTGCAGCACAGGCCGCCTGAATTGCCGAGATCGCTTCTGCAAAAGCGTCGTCTGGCACTCCGAGTTTTGCCAACTGTTTTCTGTTCATGGCCCTGGCCTCATCGCCCTGAATTCACGAGTTCTACGGAACGGCATCCCACCGAACCTGAGTTCCTCTCGACACGATGCATTACAGACAGCACAACACCGCTTCCAACCGACGAAAGATTGCTTCCAGCAGAGAGGTTCGATTTAGACACCACAATCCGAGTCGATGTTCGCCCTCAATCTTCAAAAAGATCACAATTCGTTTCTGCGTCACCTCTCTGAAGGCAGAATGCCGTAGGGCGGAAGCGTCATTCCGCGAACAGGAACACCGGCAGACCGACCCGCCAAAGATCACATTGACGACACTTTGTCGTAACATCCTCAGGAAATCGCCAGCAATCTGAAAATGGGAGGGGGTCTCGTTGAGTCAACCGCTGGTCCCCCATAAGATGCAGTTGCGTTTCAGATCCAGCCTGATGCAATTGTTGGATGTGTCATTTCATCTCTCAAGTGCAAGGCGGAGCATCCCGTTCATACCAGTGAACTTTAAGGATGCCTGAAGAACTGGTCGAAGTCTGACTTTGGCCGGTTTGCAGACCTGTAATCAGTCGACCTGGAATCAGTCAAAGGGAGCCGCAATGGCAGGTCATAAAATCGTTCTCATTGAGGACGATCGGGAAATTCAGACAACCCTTCGTGCGGTGCTCGAAGCAGCGGGATACCGTGTCTCCTCTGCATCGAACGGGGCCGAAGGTCAAAAGCTGATTCAATCCGAGAATCCAGACCTGATCATCACCGACATGATGATGCCACGCATGGGGGGATTCCCGGTTCTTGAATATCTGAAAACGCTCAGTTCAGCTCCCCCCGTGATTATGATTACCGCAAATGAGGGAGGACGACACAAAGCCTACGCAGAGATGCTGGGAGCAGTCGATTACCTCCGTAAGCCATTCGCGATGGACGTCCTTCTCGACACCATTCGTCGCGCAATCGAGAATGCTTCTGCCTCATCAGAAGCTGAAGACGAAGATGACGACGAGTCTGGGCCCCTGCGACGTCGAGTTCCACGAAAGAAGAAAGATTAGGCAGCCAGCAGAGATGGCATTCCAGCTTTCTTCTGACAGAATCCTTGCTCACTTTATTTTGAAATCGAAGGCAACCGGGGATTTAGGATTCTGCCGCAGTGGCTGATCTCATTCCGGTTCCCATTTCCATACCGATCAACACTTCAATTGCAGTTTCATGCTTACATCACCTGACAATCTTTCCGCTCCGGCCTCCCGTTGGCACGAGATGAGCCGCCGCGTTCTTTCCGGTGAATCCATCACCATCGAAGAAGGACGTGCGATCCTGGAATCGACGGACGAAGAATTGCTCGACCTGCTGGCCGCCACTTATGCGGTTCGCCGAGCTCACTTCAGTCATATCGTCCACCTCTATTATCTGAAGAATGCCAAGAGCGGTCTTTGCCCGGAAGATTGTGGGTACTGCTCACAATCAAAGATTTCTGATGCCCCGATTGAAAAGTACTCCATCGCCAATGAACGAGTGTTGATGGAAGGGGCCCGCAAAGCCAAAGAAAGCAACGCCCGAACCTACTGCATTGTTGCCAGCGGTCGCGGACCAACAAACCGTGAAGTCGATCACGTCTGCAACGTCGTCAAGAAGATCAAAGACGAAATGGGCCTGCATATCTGTGCATGCCTGGGATTGCTGAAGCCAGATCAGGCTCAAAAGCTGGCCGATGCCGGTGTCGACCGTATCAACCACAACCTGAACACTTCTCGCCGATACTACGACGAGATTTGCACCACGCACACCTATCAGGACCGTCTCGACACCCTGAGAATTGCCCACGAAGCTGGCATGGAATTGTGCAGCGGCCTGATTGTCGGGATGGGTGAAGAACAGCAGGACATTCTCGACGCTGTCTTTGAACTCCGTGATCTGGATGTGAAGTCGATTCCGGTTAACTTCCTCCATGCCATCGACGGAACGCCACTGGCTCAAAAAGACGAACTCGATCCCCGGTATTGCCTGAAAGTGCTCTGTCTGCTGCGAATGGTCCACCCGACCGTAGAAATTCGGATCGCAGGCGGACGCGAAGTGAACCTGCGATCAATGCAGGCGATGGGGCTTTACGCCGCAAATTCCATGTTTGTCAGCGATTACCTGACAACCAAAGGTCAGACCCCGGAAGAAGATTTCGCCATGGTCAAAGACCTCGGCTTCGATGTCGTGGTCGGTGGACACGAAACCAGCTCCGAAGTGCAGGAAATGCTGTCATAACCCGGCAAATACGCCGCTGCGTCTCGATTGCACAAGTCAAAAGGCTCGGTTCTGGAATCCAGAATCGGGCCTTTTGCATTGGAATTTGAGAAGAATCATCCCCCCACAAATCCATCCCAAACGTATAGTCCGACCAACCTGCATTGCAGTCGTAGGATCTTGTCAGATAAGACAATGCATCACTTATGAATTGCCGTCGATCATTTTTTTGATAGGATTCAAACTGGAGAAAACCTCTCCCGAAAATGAGCATCCGTTTCCCACAGTTCATCAACCATATTTCAGAGCCTTGTCCAGGCACACTGACATGCTGGCGAATTTGGGAAGGTGATTGGATTTCAGATTCAACATGCTCAATTCCCAAACGGGCCATTTCAGACTCTGAATGGACGGGCGGAATTGGACAGTTGAGAACAACTTCAGGATGACACCGTGACCTGTTCGAACCTGTTTTGAATCAGGTCAAAATGACGTGGTCTCCGTAAATGACTCCAAGTCTCGTTTGAATCCGTCTATGCAACTGCTGAATGTACTGATCTGCTGGATGATGCATCGGTTGGGGGTCCTGCTGGACTCTTCCCGACTGGTGCGTCGATTTCAGTTTGACAGTCCTTCAGAACAACCTCCTCAAAGTTGGGGGCTGTCCGGTCTGCTCTTTCCGTCAGTGTCGATCGACATTCCATTTTGTCGCACCGGCACACGGGGAAATGCAGATGATTCAACGGACGACACCCTTACTGGTTGTTTCCGAAGCGAATTCCGGCAACGTCATAGCCAGAAAACGAGGCTGAGTGTCGCGTTATTCATCTGAAAGACGGCGTCCTTCTTAAATCAAGTCCGCATCAGCGTCGCAACACTGACCAAGTGCTTTCGAAGATGGTTTCGAAAGTCACATCATGCATCCTTTGTTAAGTGCCATTATTGCGTTGCTGGCAGGCGGCGCGATTGGATACTTCATCGATTCTCTTCTTAAAGGGAAATCGCACCAGTCTGCCTCAGAAATCCTCAAAGACGCCGAACTCAAAGCGTCCGAGATCGCACACAAAAGTGAACTCGATGCCAAGGAAGAGCTGATTCGCCGGAAGGAGAAGCTCGATAAAGAACTCGACAAAATCCGCGATGAAGTCCGGCAGCAGGAACGCCAGCTGGACCGTCGCGAAAGCACTCTCAACGAGTTGGAATCGTCGCTCAAAAAGCGCGAACGGATGGTCGAGCAGCAACAGCAGAAGTTCGCAGAACGCGGCAAAGTCATCGAGAATCGGGAACGCGAACTCGAGCGCATCATTCAGGAAGAACAGGAAGAACTGTTCAAGATCTCCGGTCTGAATCGACAGGAAGCGGAAGACCGCCTGCTGGCCAGTCTCGATAAGAAACTGAAAAGCGAAACCGGTGCCCTGATTCTGAAACATCAGAGCGAACTGAAGCAGGAACAGGAAAAGCTCGCCCGCGAAATCATCGGAATGGCGGTGCAACGATACGCATCGGCCCACACGTCGGAAACAACTGTTTCCACAGTGGACATTCCAAGTGATGAAATGAAAGGGCGCATCATCGGCCGAGAAGGTCGCAACATCCGTGCGTTCGAGAAAGAAACTGGGGTCGACGTTATTGTCGATGACACACCAGGAGTCGTTGTCGTTTCAGCATTCGACACCGTCCGCCGTGAGATTGCCAAAATCTCACTGAACAAGCTGATTCAAGATGGACGTATTCATCCAGCTCGCATCGAAGAGATCGTTAAAGAAACTCGAAAAGAAATGGACGAGCGCATCATGCAACTCGGCCGGGAAGCTGCCGATGAAGCAGGCGTTTCTGGTCTGCATGACAAAGTGCTCTACATGATGGGCCGTCTCAACTTCCGTGTCAGTTACAGCCAGAATGTGTTGCGTCACTCAATCGAAGTGGCTCATCTCGCCGGCATGATGGCGGAACAGTTGGGTCTCGATGCGGAAGTTGCCCGTCGCTGCGGATTTACTCACGACATCGGGAAAGCAGCCGACCATGAAATGGAAGGGGGCCACCCAGCCATCGGTGCTGACATCCTTAAGCGATATGGGGAACGCGCGGAAGTGGTTCACGCTGCCCTCGGCCACCACGACGACATTCGCCCAGAGTACATCTATACCGTGTTGACGGCCGCAGCAGATGCCTGCTCTGCTTCTCGTCCTGGTTCACGCCGCGAGACACTGGAGAAGTACATTCGTCGCCTTGAAGAACTGGAAGCCATCGCTTGCGGGTTCCCTGGCGTTAACGAAGTTTATGCTGTTCAGGCGGGTCGCGAAGTCCGAGTCATTGTCGACCCGAAACAGGTCAACGATCGTGCAGCAGCGAAGATGGCCCGCGAGATCGCCCAGACCGTTGAAGAGAACATGACGTATCCCGGCGAAGTAAAGGTCGTCGTGATGCGAGAAGTTCGCTCGGTCGGTGTCGCCAAGTAAGCCCTTCAAGGTTGGCCATCGACAATCAGATGAACGAAAGAGCCTCGAACGCAATCAGCATTCGAGGCTCTTTCTTATACTGGATTCTTATTCCACAACATTCTGCAGCACGTCACTCAAGCCAGCAACTCGGTGACGACTCGGGCGGGGAGAACACCGGTCAGTTTCTGATCCAGTCCCTGGAATTTGTAGGTCAGACGTTCGTGGTCGTATCCCAGCAACTGCAACACAGTCGCATGGAAGTCACGCACATGAACAGGGTCTTTCACGATGTTGTAAGAGAAATCATCTGTCTCTCCCAGAATCGTCCCGGCCTTCAGACCTCCTCCGGCCATCCACATTGTGAAGCAACGAGGATGGTGATCGCGGCCGTAGTTCTTCTTCGACAATCCTCCTTGTGAATAGATTGTCCGTCCGAACTCGCCTCCCCAAATGATCAGGGTTTCATCAAGCAGCCCGCGTTGTTCAAGGTCGTGAAGCAGTGCGGAACAGGGTTGATCGACATCGCGACATTGATCCGGCAACCGGCCTGCAACGTCCCCGTGAGTATCCCAGTTGTTGTGATAGATCTGCACAAAACGCACGCCGCGTTCCACCATTCGGCGAGCCAGCAGAACCGTCTGAGCAAAGCTCCCCGGCTTCTGAATGTCAGGGCCGTAAAGATCCAGAGTGGCCTTCGTCTCCTGAGAGAAATCCGCCAGTTCAGGGACACTCGCCTGCATGCGGTACGCCAACTCGTACTGCTGAATCCGAGTTCTGGTTTCTAAATCGCCAAGTGAACTGAATGTCATCTCATTCAGTGCATTCAATCCATCCAGCGTCGAGCGTCGAACCGCTCTCGAAACTCCTGGCGGATCATTGATGAACAGAATCGGATCGCCGCTCGTACGAAATGCCGTTGCTGCATGTTCCCCCGGCAAATAGCCTGACGACCACAACCGGCCAGAAATCGCCTGCGTTTGTGCGGTGTTCGTTGGTTGAGCAACCATCACCACAAATGTCGGCAAGTTGTCATTCAGGCTTCCAAGTCCGTAGGAAGTCCAAGCCCCCATACAAGGCCGACCACTCACCTGATTCCCGGTCTGCATCAGACTGATTGCCGGTTCATGGTTAATGGCCTCCGTGTGCATCGCCTTCATGAAGACCACGTCATCAGTCATCTTCTTCATGTGCGGAAGCAACTCGGAGACCCACATGCCGTTCTGGCCACATTGCTCGAATTTGTACATCGACGGAGCAATGGGAAAGCGGGCCTGCCCGGAGGTCATCGTGGTGAGTCGCTGGCCGTTGCGAATAGATTCTGGCAGATCTTTGTCGTACCACTCATTCATCACCGGCTTGTAGTCGTACAGATCCAGCTGAGACGGGCCGCCGACCATGTGCAGATAGATGACATGCTTCACCTTCGCTGGGAAGTGCGTAGCAATGTTTCCATTCTGTAGTGTCGCTTCCCCGCTGGGCGAACTGCCCATGACTGTTCGTCCGAGCAATGACGTCAGCGCCGCCGTTCCCAACAGGTTAGCTCCCTGCGAGAAAAAATGACGGCGTGTCATATTCAATCGATAATCGTCAAAGAGAGACATTGTTAACTCCTGTCTCATTGATTCTGAACGGATGAACCAAACTCAACGTCTGAATGCTCTATTTGTTGAGCATCTCGTCGAGGTTCATCAACTGATTCGTCAACATGGTCCACGTCGCCAGTTCCGTTGCCGGAATCGTCTCGTCTGGAGGTGATGCACCGAAATGAATCAACTTCTTGGCATCTTCTGGAGCCTGATCGTAATGCTTCTGAAGTGACTCCAGAGACTTGAGAACGATGGCCATTTCCGCAGGTTGAAGTTCACGTGAGAGCAGATGCAGAGTAATCGTGTTCACCCTTGCTTCCGGGTTGTCCCCTGCTGTCCGAATCGCACGCTGAGCTAGAATCCTGGCCGCTTCTACAAACTGTTCGTCATTCAATGTGACGAGTGCCTGTAATGGCGTGTTGGTGCGTTCTCTTCGAATCACACAGTATTCACGATTCGGAGCGTTGAAGATCTCCATTGATGCCGGTGGGGCCATCCGCTTCACAAACGTGTAAAGACTGCGTCGATAAAGCGAGTCTCCAGAATCACGACGGTAGTTCCGTGTCGTGCTCCCCATCATTCCAACGACTTCCCAGATCCCGTCAGGTTGATAAGGCTTCACACTCGGGCCGCCAATGGTCCGCACCAGCGTCCCTGTCGCAGAGAGCGCAGAATCCCGCACCATTTCCGCATCCATTCGGAACCGTGGGCCGCGTGACAGCAGCCGGTTCTTCGGATCAGCTTCACGCTTTTCAGGAGTTGTGAGAGCTGCCTGACGATAGGTCGAGGACATCACAATCTGTTTGAAAAGCCGTTTGACATCCCAGCCATTTTCAACGAAGTCAACTGCGAGCCAGTCCAGAAGTTCAGGATGGCTTGGCAGGTCTCCCATGATGCCGAAGTCACCTGAGGATTCGACAATGCCGGTCCCAAAAACTTCCTGCCAGAACCTGTTCACCGTCACGCGAGATGTGAGTGGCTGATTCGGTTGAAGCAACCACTGAGCCAGCGTCAATCGGTTTCTTGGAACTCCTTCAGGAAACGGCGGAAGGATCTGCGGCGTCGCTGGTGACACCTGATCAAGGCGTTGATCGTATTCCCCACGATTCAGCACGAACGCCATTGCCGATTCTGGCTTCTCTTGCATCACATGCGCAATCGTCCCTCGGGCTTGAAGCTCACTCTTCTCTTTTTCCAATTTCGCAACGAGATCCGACTGATTGATGAATGTTGAATCAACCGTGCGTAACCACCATTGAAACAGTTCTTTTTGCACTGCCTCCAACTTCTTATCTTCCAAACGCTTGGCCGGATCAGCCCGAACAAAGTCTGCAAAGGACTCGGCTTTGTTCAGCATGACAACGTCCGCTTCAGGAAACAGACGTCGATAGAAGCGGACTTCCTGAACGGCAACAGACGGAGCAATCCCCCCCTGACTCCGCTGACCGATCTTAAATGGAACGTCAGTCTTAACGGTGTCCCGCAGTTTGTCCGCAGTCGTGTTCACCTGCTGCACCACGCCATCGAAATAAACTTTGACTCCGCTGGCTTTACTGGAACCGTCATAAGTGACAGTGACGTTGACCCATTTATTCGCAGGGATCTGGTTTTTGCTGACAACCTTTAATGCGTTGTCTGGCCAGTTATGAATGATGTGCGACCCGACACGACGTCCTTCAATCCAGAGATCCCAGCCTCGATGTTGATTGGCTTCATCCATTCTGGCGACGATGGCACCACTTCCATCATTCGCGGTCGCATTGACCCAGGCAGAGACCGTGAACGCATCTGAACGTTCAATATCGCCAACGTTTGGAATGGTGGCGATTCCCTTCTTCACGATCCGTGCGGCTTTGGTTCCGTTGGGACCGTCAATCCATTCAGCAGCTTCATCGATTGGAAGCGTAGTCGATTCTTTGTGAATCGTGGCTGGTGCGGTCTTCTCTTCCTTTTTGAACGATGCGAGGAACTCCAGTGACTCAGGAGACGGCCCCTTACTGAAGGCGGCCAGGTCCGCTGACGACAACCAGGTCTGGAAATCTGGCTGGGCTCCTGCTTCACGTTGATTCAAAAGATCGCGTTCACGCTGCAACACTCCCTGCAGTTCATCCCAGCGAGCAACATCGCCAGGTTGTGGAACAACAATGATCGGAGGAGTGTCCTTGATGTTTCCGTCTTTGGCTGCCTGCGTCGTGTTATTGAAAAACGCAGCCAACTCATAGAATTCTTTCTGAGTCAACGGATCGAACTTATGAGTGTGACAGACGGCACACCCGGCAGTCAGTCCCATCCAGACAAGCGCGGTCGTTTCTGTCCGATCTCGCGTGTAGAGCACCAGGTACTCTTCATCGATGATTCCCCCTTCATTCGTTGTCATGTTGCAACGATTGAACCCGGAAGCAATTTTCTGATCGAGAGTCGCATTCGGAAGCAAATCGCCAGCCAGATTCTCGATTGTGAACTGGTCATAGCGCATATTGCGATTGAACGCACCAATCACCCAGTCACGGTACGACCACATCTCACGGAAGTTATCGAAGTGAATTCCATGAGTGTCCGCATATCGGGCGTAGTCGAGCCAGTAACGTCCGCGGTGCTCTCCCCAGGCAGTCGATGCCAAAAGAGAATCGACAAACGTTTCATATGCATTCTCTCCGGAATCGTTGAGAAAACGTTCGACCTGATCCGGAGTGGGCGGCATCCCGGTTAAATCCAGACTGACACGTCTCGCAATTGTCCTGCGATCCGCTTCTGGAGCCGGGGTCAGTCCCCGTTTCTCCAGTTCAGCCAGAATGAAACGGTCAATCTCATTCCGCACCCAACCGGAGTTTTGAACCTGAGGGAGAACTGGCTTCACCGGTGCGATAAATGACCAGTGCAACTCATACTCTGCTCCCTGCTGAATCCACTGACGAAGCGTCTGCTTCTGCTCCGCAGTCAACACTTTCTTCGTTTCCGGGGGCGGCATGACTTCATGCTCGTCCGTCGAAAGAATCCGCTTGACGAGTTCGCTTGCGTCAATGTCACCCGGCACGATCGCCGAAGCGTCAACAGCACTCTCGCGCTTGTCGAGCCTCAGATCCGCTTTCCGGGAGGCACTATCTGGCCCGTGACAGGCAAAACAGGCTTCCGCGAGAATCGGCCGGACGTCGCGGTTATAGAGAACCCTCTGCTCTCCGGCCGAGCTCACTGCTCCCAGTGACACGAATATCGATGAGCAAAGCCCCCCAAAAAGAACAGAGAAATTCAATCGCAGCTGAGAAGAGACATCAGGCTTCATGTCTCACAATTCCTTCACTCCATCATGCCGTCATGACAGCTCTTCTTGTGGCGACTTTTGCGTGCGTTTGATCTTCTGCAGAACATGCGCTGTCGGAATCGAAGGACGCCATTACTAACGTCAATTCAGCAAGGCAACCGAGAGCAAATCCGAGCCAGACACCATTCCTCCTGACAGGAGAACTGCAGGAGAAAAATGGTCAGCAGAAGGCGTGATGCCACAGGAACTCAGCGTCTTAACGACGTGATCATCTGACACAAGGGGGAGGACTCAGTGCTCATCCCGATCCCCAATATGAAGGGCACAATGCGGCACGAATAGGCGTGGTTTCAAACGAAAAAGACTTCTGATCTTTCCCATCGAAATCACAAACCGATCATAAGATCAGTTGCTATTGATGTCTACCGGAGCTTCTCTGGAATAGACTGCCCGGCTCGTCGCATTTCCCCGTACTTTGGAAAAGGAGGAAAATCCTTACCACCAGAGAAAAGCGGATTTCCACATATCAAAAACAGAGAAATTGAAATAGAATCACCCTAAGCGTCTTCGTGAAAATCAGTTGCGGCCAATGCCCTGTCAGTTAGATACGGGATCGTCCGCAAATGAGGACTCTTCTCCATCGGGATCGCTGGCTTCTCTTCCGGTGTTCCGGTTGATGGTCTAAAGTCCGCGAGATGACCTCCGAATCCGTCGGGGCCCTTCGGAATGGAAAGCAGCCAAAACTCCTTTCCGGTCCCGTCTTTCCAACTCCTGAAGTTGGAACTCCTTTCTGTTGATCGAATTCTGTGATGCCAAGCCAAGTTCGCAAAGACACCTCCTCCGTTCAAGTGGAACAACGCACACAGGAAATCGGCCACGAACTCTGGTCGAAGCTCTCCCGGCGGAAGCCGACCGTTTTCGAGCGTCGCTGGTGGCTCGATCATATTCTGGAATGGGCGATGCATGACGAATCCGTCAAAGTCCAGATGTTCCGATTCGTCGATGTGCTGCCGACATTGAAATCAAGCACATCCGTTACCCAGCATCTGCAGGAATACTTTGACGAGATTCGCGGTCATCTGCCGACCGCTGTGCGGATGGGGCTCGATGTTGCGCATCCGGACACGCTGCTGGGTAAAGCACTGGCCGTCAATGCACGCACGAATACACGCAAGATGGCCGAACGATTTATCGCCGGAACGACTCCAGAAGAAGTTTTCCGCTGCATCAGTCGTCTACGCAAAAGTGAACTCGCATTCACGCTCGACCTGCTTGGAGAAGCAGTGATCAGCGATCAGGAAGCCCGTGCCTATCAACAGGCTTACCTGACACTCATGGAGGAACTGGCCCCTCAGGTCAACGCCTGGCCGGAAGATGTCATTCTCGATCGGCACACATCGGGGATTTTGCCTCGCCTGAATGTGTCTCTCAAGCTGTCTGCATTGACAAGCCATTTCAACCCGATGGACCCGGTCGGAACCACCAAAAAGGTGAAAGCCCGACTGCGAAAGATTCTGCGAAAAGCAAGAGAGCTCGATGTTTTCGTGAACATCGACATGGAACACTATCACTTCAAAGACCTGACTCATCAGATCTTCGAAGAAATCGCCTGCGATGACGAATTCCGCGACTGGCCACACCTCGGAATTGTTGTTCAGGCATACCTTCTCGACGCCGCAGATGATCTGAAGAAGCTGAAAAACTGGGTCGAAAAACGTGGAACACCAATCTGGGTTCGCCTCGTCAAAGGGGCCTACTGGGATCAGGAGACGATCACCGCCGCCTATCGCGGTTGGCCATGCCCGGTCTTCATGGAGAAGTGGCAGACAGACGAAAACTTCGAGGCCCAGACCCGATACCTGTTCGAAAACCATCAGTGGCTTCACCCGGCAATTGCTTCCCACAACTTGAGAAGCCTTTCACACGCCATGGCCGTTGCCGAGCAGTTGAACGTCCCGAGTCACGCCTGGGAAATTCAGATGCTTCACGGGATGGCTGGCGAAATCCAAAGCCTCCTCACCGAGCAACACTACCGCATTCGGGTCTACACCCCATTCGGAGAACTGTTGCCAGGCATGTCGTATCTTGTGCGACGCCTGCTGGAGAATACTTCGAACGAATCATTCCTGCGGAATGCCTATCAGTCTGAAGTCAGCATCGACGAACTGCTGCGGAACCCGACAGAGTTGGGAAAGCTCAAGCATCATGACCATTCAGTCAAAGCAGGTGTTTAAGATCACTTGCTCAATGATGTGATCTTGGCGGCGCATGGCCGTGCATCTTTTTCCAGTTGAGTGGAGAGATGCACGCCATCAGCGTAGATCGTTTATAAAACAGCAGCACCGTCCTAATTGATTCACGCCTGATCCGTCATTTGCGTAACGATTGCAGTCCATTCGCAAGAAGTGCCTTGGCTTCTGCGGCAAGAAAGAATGATCCAGTCACGCAAACAAGATCCTCAGCTGTTGTCGTGGCAGCTGCTTCGCTTAACGCTGTCGCTGGGTTCTGCAGAATGCGCCATGGTTTGGTCAGCACCTGTGGCGCCAACGTTTCGAGTTCACTGAGTGTGACAGTCCGTGGATTGTTTGAATATTGAGTGAGCCAGAGTTCATCAAAGAAGCGATCCAGTGTCTTCAGCAGAACTGGCACCTCTTTATCACGAGACGTCGAGAAGATCGCAATCCGGCGCTGAGCGGGAACACTCCCCAGAGTCTCGCAGAGTGCCACGATGGATGCCGCGTTATGGGCTCCGTCAACGATTGTCAAAGGTGCCTGGTCCACGACTTCAACACGCAATGGGCACAGAGTCCTGGCCAGTCCTGTGCGAATCTGATCGCCTGTCAGCGTGAACCCACGCTCCCGCAGCAGCGCGGCAATCTGAATGGCAATTGCCGCATTTCTGGTCTGATGCTCGCCTGACATCGCCAACTTGACATCCCGGAGCACAAACTGCCCAGTGACGAAATCGAACTGATAACAGGCGGGAACCGATCCCCCGTTCACCTGCGGGCCGGAGTTTTCAATTCGAAACTCCTGATTCAAGCGAAACAGCGGTGCATCTTTCTGTCGGGCACGTTCGACAATCACATCGGTAGGTTCGCTCCCTGTGACCGCGGTGACCACTGGAACGTCAGCTTTAATGATTCCAGCCTTCTCGCCAGCAATGAGTCCCAATGTCTCCCCCAGCAGTCGAGTGTGATCCCGGCTGATACTCGTAATTGCAGTGACGAGTGGATTGCAGACATTCGTGGAATCAAGTCGCCCTCCCAGTCCTACTTCGATGACGGCGAGATCGACGGCATTCTCCTGAAAGAACATCCAGCCCATAGCGGTCGCGATCTCAAAAAACGTCACCCCTTCCCCTGGGCTCCGCAGATCAAACTCTTCAACAACCGGGCGAAGCCGATCTGTCAGAGAGATCATTTGCTCCGCAGTTGCGGTCAATCCGTTTATAGTGAATCGCTCCTCAAAGGCGTCAACGTGCGGGGACGTGAATAAGCCCACTCGATAACCAGCTGCCTCAGCAATTCTGGCCACCATCGTGGCTGTTGATCCCTTCCCTTTTGAACCGGCGATATGCACCGTCGGGACGGCATTCTGTGGGTTCCCCAACGCCGCGAGGAATTCTTCCATTCGGGTCAGTTTGAAGTCCTGCAATGACCGGGCGGCTTCTGGGGCACGTTCATAATTCAATCGGCCGAAGATGAAATCGAGAGACTGCTGGTAGCGAACAGCAACGACAGAAGAAGGCTGGTTCACAGAAGATATCACCAGAAAAAAACAACCGCCTCAACCTGACACACAAATCTGAATCGGATGCGACGAGCGGTCTTTCGTCAACTCAGATGCTGCACAATAGCGGTTACGACGTCCAGAACAAGATCGCACAGAAGAATTCGACATCCACAAGAATCCGTTGTATCGTGGGGATGATTGAGTGAGGTCTTCAGAAAACATGAGAAACCTTAGGAAATTTCCGATTGGTTCGAGTCAACGTCCTCATCCGAACAGGGTTTTCACGCCTTTTCCGAAGAATCCTGCTCACATCCCTGCAGACCGTTGCAAACTGGAGCCCGTTGAACCGAGTCTTCAATCTGGTTGAGAGCCGATGAACAGACCTTCAGAACTGGCGGAATTAATCGATCGGGTGCGTGCCGGAGACCAGAACGCGGCATCAATACTGGTTCATCAGTACGAACCAGAAATCCGTCGATTCATTCGCTTCCGGATGACATCCACCTCGGTCAGACGCTTCGTCGATTCACTGGACATCTGCCAGTCAGTGCTCGCCCGTTTTTTCCGGTCGCTGGACAACAACGACTTCGAACTCTCCGATCCGAAGCAATTGCAGGCCCTGCTGATGCAGATTGCTCAGAACCGGATCTATGACGTCGTCGCCTGGCAACATGCCCGAAAGCGGGACTCCCGAAAACTTGAGAAGCATGGCGACGACCTTCTCACCAGACTGGAAAGCTCCTCAACACCTGCAGAACGACTCGTGGAAATGCAGGAACTTGTTGACCAGATCTATCTTCATTGCAACGGAGAAGACCGGGATTTGATCGAGCGACGCATGAATGGTGCTGAATGGAAAGAGCTCGCTGAATACACAGGGGCCAGTCAGGACGCAGTACGCAAACGTGTGAGTCGTGCCCTGGAGCGAGCCGCCATCGATGCCGGGATTCTGACACGCAGCCATTCTGATCCAGAATAGACCGTATTGGTCAATTACAGGGCCGCGCAGCAGCCTTCCCATAAGAAGCAAAGCAGAAGGCCGCGTGCATCAGATCCCACGCCATTTCGAGAACCACTCTTGGGGCCTTCTCTGGCGTTACGATCGAGGTTGGCTCATGCCGTCTGCAGTTCGCTTGGCCGTTCTCGTCATATTTAAGCTAAGGTGAAGGCGAACGCGGGACGTAACAATCGCGCCTACCCGAATTGATCGCATTCACCAATGATAATTTTTCACAACAAGCCTGCGTGATGCGTCTTCAGAAATCATCACGTTGCAGCTACTCAAGACGCAAATGGCGCCTCATATCCAGAATGTCTAATCAATCAGCAAAAATCGATTAAATTTTGGTAGACAACGCACCCCAACCACTGCAGGCTGATAGATGAGCTTTAGTTCCATGAAATATCTGAACATGGATGTGATAGTGAAATTCCGGTCGTTCTGACGGTGCCTGATAATCCACTGCGATAAACAGTTGGGTGATAAATTCAGTAAGAATGTGAGAACTCCCGAATCCTAACGGTCGATTCATCACCTAGCTTTGCGGTATTGGCGAATCGACCAGGCATTCACGAGTAACATTGCCTCCCGAGCGAAACGATCCGGCAATAGAAGTGCAGCTGTATTCAGTGAAAGCGAAATAATCGCATCCTGACTCTGCAGATGCATCTCCCCAGAGAAGCTGTCTCTAAAACAACGTCAATGGCGTGGCGTTCTGGCAGATTTCACAGAGCTGGTAGCAGATCCCATACGTAGTTGAAATTCGCCTCTTTCAGGTGCGGCCCAGTGACCAAGATCATTATTCTTCTGGTTTCACTAACAGTGGTTCTTAATGCCACTCTCCTACTCCTCCAATACGTGTGGGGCTCTCGCTTCGCACGCATGCTGAAAGCACTGGACGCCCCACCTGCAAGCAATCCACCAGAACTCCCCCGTGCATTGGTTCTCCTCTCTTTGCGTGGTTCCGACCCTTTTCTTGCGCAAACATTAAGAGCAGTGCTGAACCAGTCTCACGAGAATTTTCACCTGCGATTGATTATCGACAGTGAAACAGATCCTGTCTGGTCAATTGTGGAACCGTTCCTGAAAGAATCAAAAGACCCCCGCATTCAGATCCGGTTGCTGAAGAAACGTCGTTCAACATGCAGCCTGAAAAACAGCGCTCTGTTGCAAGAGACCGAAGACCTTGATGATTCCTATCAGGCCATCGTGCAGGTGGATGCAGATGCAGTCCCTTATCAACACTGGCTGCGCGACCTGTTGACACCATTGACCAACCCGGAAGTCGGAGCAACAAGCGGGTTGCGATGGTATACCCCGGAAAAAGGAACCCTGGCGAATCTGATTCGTTACTACTGGGGTAGCGCAGCGATGATTCAGATGCATCACTGCAAGATGATCTGGGGCGGTTCGATGGCATTTCAACGCCATCTTCTTGAAACGACTCCACTCCGTCAGCGCTGGGCGACCAGTCTTGCTGACGATCTTTCACTGAGTGATGTCCTGAAGGAATCGAATCTGAAGGCGCTTCACATTCCTGCCGTCCTTGCCAATCAGGAATCAACCAGCCTCTTCGGGTGCTTCCGATTCATTCGCCGCCAGATGTCCCTGGTATGGAACTTCCATTCTTCATGGAAACTGATTTCCGGGTTTGTCTGGGCCAATATTGCGACCGCGGTCTTGTCTGTTCTCACAGTTGCCCTCGGGCTTCAACATGGTGATTCCACAGCAGTCTGGATCAGTTTAACCTGTCTTACGATTTATGGACTCGGCTTCCGTCTCATGATGACCAAAATCGACAATCAGGTCCGAACTCGTATCAGTGAACAGGGCGAATCGCTCCCGGAAAGACCTTGGCAACCGGCTTTCATCCTCCCGGCGACATTGATGATGTATGCCGCCTGCAGCCTCTCAGCAATGCTGATGAATCGAGTCGAATGGCGCGGGGTCATCTATCGTTTACGCCGCAATCACAAGATCGAAATGATGAACGACACTCCATTCAACCCGAATCTGCTCCCCATGGAAACCAGCATCCTCTAAAGACCGGTTCAGTGGATCATGTGATCACGCAGCATTCAGCGTTCCTTAAAAGGAGCACTGAATGCTGCGTGTCGATAACGCTCTCTCATTTCGCAAATCGTTCAGGACCATTCCTTCCTGTTGAGCCGATGCTCAGCGGTCTTCTCGACAGGAAAGCGGAATCCCGTGTGCCTGAACATTCATCGCAACTCTTTCGTCGCGCTATGCGTGTACCCCGCTGGGGGACGAACTCTCTGCGAGCCCGATCCGGCATTCTCCACACGGATACACGGACGTTACGCTACCGCCTCCAAATCCCTCTGGCCCTCTGATCACCTGCTGCCCCAAGAAAGGAACAGGCACAAGTTGGCCAGTGCGGATCGGCCTGCAGAGGTTGACTGTATAGACCGGTTTCGGAAATGCTTTAAGATGATATCACCCCACAAACAATTCAGAGGTAACACGTCTGTGTGACTTCTGAAT
>JBEBTF010000040.1:0-24877 GCA_040393865.1 Planctomicrobium piriforme
TTCTAGAAGCTTTCTTCAGGCAATGACCTGCCAACGACCTGTCAACGACAACGACATGGCCATCACAATGACGGTCGTGATCCCTTAACCGAAGCCACACCGACTTGATGTAGCTTCGGTTAAGAGCGATTTGCAGTTTCATTCGGAACCACGACCGCACGAGCGGCCCAAACAGTCTAAACACAACATGTTTTACTACAGTGTTTAATACTCTCCGATGACTTCGCTTCCTGCCCGAGTGCTGAGATTTCTCCACGTAGTCACTTCAATATTGTCCGAAACAAATCGGACAGCACCATCAGCGAGAAGTGAATGAACTCCGCCTGTGTGCCGACTTCGTGAACTGAAAATCGTGCTTCCGGTTGCAGAGCACGGCATTCTTTGGATCAGAGCGTTGGCCTCAACATTCGTATTACACCAGCTTCCCATGATATCGGGAGACTGTGAGTTTGGTGTAAAATGCGAAGTAAATCCCGTATGCGGGACATACCAGATCAGCCCTCTTAAATCATCCTGCACCTGGCCGGAGCGAACTTCTGACAGCAACAGTGTATTCGAAGTTCCATCATGAATGTCAGACAACGAATATGCATACCCTGTGGTGCCGCCGGAATAACGAAATGTCCCGCCTTGCCAGATCACGCCATTGAAAGGAGTGGTTCCCAAGACTGTCGTATTCCCATAATTCACGGCATAGTTGTAGTTAAACACCTGATTCCACGCTTTAAACTTCGTTTCACTGGGGCACAACAGCATCGGGATCGTGGTGCGAATCAAGTCCAAGTTGGGAGCTGTATAATAGGATTTGGTTTCATCCCATCGATTCGTCAGCGCAGACATCTCAATATACGGCAACAGGTATCGCACCCAGACGTATCCGCTTGTGCTCCCCCCGTTCTCAGGGTGCCCTCCTCCGGTTCCTCCCATCGACCCGATCGGCAGTAAACCAAACGTATCGGCATAGTTGTGAATTGCGAGCCCCAACTGCTTGAGATTATTCTTACATTGTGATCTTCTGGCTGCTTCTCTCGCTTGCTGAACAGCTGGCAACAGCAACGCAATCAAAATAGCAATAATCGCAATCACAACCAAAAGCTCAATTAATGTGAACCCTCGCTTCTTCAGGGAAAACATCGACAACCTCCTCACTGCATTAAACAAGAAATAATTCCAACACTGACGCAACACAATGCTATTCAAAAAATGCAAATAGACGAAAAGTCGAATGACGAAGACGCAGTTGAATCACGCGAACGCGTAGAGCAAGCGAACTCTATAAAGAACAAAAAACGATCGTCATTCCATCTACCGAATCAACAGGTCTCTTTTCTTGCGAACCCAATTAGCTCTTCGATGAAGTCAGGCTGAAATCAGCTTTGGTCTCTCCAGACTGTGGAACATCGCAAGTCAGCTTTGTCTTGGTGTTGTATTGTGCCGGAATCAGCTCCCCTGCTGGCGGCGCAGATGCTGCTGCACTCATCGCCGCTTCTGGGTCAGAAGGTAAATCTGCAGGTTTTTGTGTCGGTGCGGTAATTGACACCCGATAGCTGCCGGGTGCCAACCCGTTTTCGGGTGATAGCCGATACTCACCTTTCGAGACTGTCGTACTTGCTATCGTCTCTTTTCCGCCTGGCGTTGCAGGGAAGAACGAAATCGTTCCATACTCCAGCGGCTTGCCGTTATATGTCACAGTGCCTCCCACCACTTGCCGGGCGTCTTTCTCAGATGCTCCACTGCATCCTGCGAGCGCGATTATAAAAGCACTACACAAGAGCCACCAACGTCTTGAATGACGCATTACAACAGCCCTCCAATAGAAAGAGCAATCGATTACGTATCGAGAAACGAACAACGCGGTTCAGATAATAAGATTGCAAGAAAAAGCGAACGACAGGATCAGATAATCCAGCCAGACCATGTCACTCTGTCATGTGGCCGCGCAGCAGCCTTTCCGTAATAAAAACTTAATCCTGTTCGACAAGAGAAAAGCTTAATCCCACGTGCCAGAAGTACGACACAATCTCTGAAGTGGATCTAAATGCTTATAAATTCTCTAACGCCAGAGAAACACGAGGGCAGATTCCACGTGACTCTTTGACTCAGATGAGAGATGTTTTTGAGATTTGATACGTGACAGTTATGAGGCAGCTCACAACCAGAACCCGATCATATAAACGAGCAACCATCAGTCAATCAGAAAACATCTATTGGTGCTCATTTAACAGAGAGTTAATTACTCTTAATAAACCAATTCTCTCAAGCAATGAGCCCATTTCCTACACATAGCACGACATATCAGATAATGCCGGGGGCAATGCTCGGAAAGATGCTGTCTTTCAAGAAGCGCAACGTTCTCCATTCATTAAAGCGTTTCCTGAAACCATGCAGCACTTCTGGCAAACGAGATTGAGTTTTTCCCTGACAGAAAGACTGCGGCGCGGACACACGAGAGACCAAATCGGCCTATTGTTCGCCGGGTGCCGGGATCGATTTGAGATCGAAGCCAAAGCTCTTCCAGATTTCCGGGATGGGAGCCAAGATCGAAAGAGGCTCGTACCGGACTGGATGCAAAATTGTGAGTTGGCGGGCATGAAGTGCTATCGGCGCATCCGTACGCGACGCATTACTGAAGCCAGGGAATGGCGTCCGGCTTCCGTATTGTTCATCGCCCACGATCGGACACCCGCGACTTCCGAACTGAATGCGAATCTGGTGCATTCGTCCGGTCCCCAGCTTGATCTCGACGAGTGCTTTTCCTTTATGAATCGCCAACGTGCGGTACGTCAGATGTGAGCGTTTGGCTTCACGATTCGCTTCCGAAGAGATTTCAACGCGAGACTGATCTGGAATGCGATAGATCCAGTCAACGAGTTCACCTGCCGGTTCCTCAGGGGGACGCTCAAGGACAGCGCAATAGAACTTTTCGACCTGACGATTTGCGAACTGTTCAGACAAACGAGCCGCGCACTTGGAGTTTCGAGAGAAGACCACAACCCCAGAGACCGGTCGGTCGATTCGATGGGGAATCCCCAGATAGACATTCCCCGGCTTATTGTACTTTCGGGCAAGATAGCGTTTCACCTGGTCCACAAGACTATCGACACCACGAGGAGCCCCCTGAGCGATAACACCATGAGGCTTATTGATGGCGATGACCGGCCCATCCTCACAAATGATGTCGCGTTCTGTCAGCTCCATTTTAATCAGACCAGTCTTGCTCACTCAGGAGACAGACAGTGGCGGCATTCATCATGCACACCACTGCCAACACAATTCGCACCAATATTCAGTGAATCGGATTCACTGGAAATTCACACCGTCCCTCACCGGTCTATTCACTGTCATAGCTGACGAGACTGAACACATCGTGCGGAGCCAGTTTCGCCCGACCATTCAGAAACGCGAGTTCCACCACGAATGCACAACTGACAACTTCTGCTCCGGCATGTTGAACCAATTGGGCACAGGCGTTCATCGTTCCACCGGTTGCAAGCAGATCGTCGACCAGCAGAACCCGATCTCCTTTATCAAAGGCATCGGTATGAATCTCAAGAGTGTCGCTGCCGTACTCAAGATCATAGCTGAACGACTGCTTTTCGAACGGAAGTTTTCCAGGCTTTCGAACGGGAACGAAGCGGGCATCCAATGCCAGCGCCAGTGGAGCAGCAAAGATAAACCCGCGTGCTTCGGCTGCTGCAATCGAGGTGATCCCTTTGTTGCGATAATTCTCTGCCAGCCGCTCAATGGATTCACGAAACGCGGACGGTTGGGCAATCAACGTCGTAATGTCGCGAAACATGATTCCCGGCTTGGGGAAGTTCGGGACGTCACGAATATAGTTCCGGAGATCCATGTCAATCTTTCTCTGTCTTTGAAGGAGGTGAACCTGGGGAGGGCTCAATACTCCCACTGGCTGCCAGCGCGGCACGTGCTTCGGCGACCAGTTCACTTGCACTGGAGTCGGCATCATACAGAGCAATCACGCTGCGCCAAATCGCCTGTGCCTCACCAGATTTTCCATCTTTCTGAAATTTCCCCGCTCGATCCATCGCCTTACGCACATATTGCAGCCGCGAGGCGACTTCCTGAGCCTTCAGATCTTTCTGCAAATGATCAATGGCAGCCTGAAACGATTTGAACTCATCATTTCCGGCCAGCAAGATTTCCAGTGAATCCAGCTTGTCGATTGCCGCGGAATACTGCCCAAGTCTCTGAAGCTGCAACACCTGTTTCAAAATGGCTTCCGGTTCCGTTTTCGGCAACGGCTCCCGTTTCTGACGCCCCAGTAATTGCCGCTTCAGGTCGTACGACTCGATCTTCACAAGTAATGGTGAAACTTGAGGTTCCCACTTTTCAAAGTCCTGATCCAGCAACGGAAGCAGGAATGTGTCACGTGCCCTGTCCCAGTCCGGGCCTTCCGGCTTCTCAAGAATCGCCTGCGCCTGTTGGAACATCTCGTCAGGAGACTGCTCCCGTTTCCACAGGGCCAGTGTCGTTCCAGTAACGATCAGCAGCAGCAACCCGATCAGAACCCAGATATTGTCCAGCCAGCGACCAATTCCGCGTGGTTGAGCATCCGCTTCGGCTTGCATTCGAAACAGGTCACGCGCCAGTGTGCCGCTCATATAGCCGGCATCTGAAACCGCGGTCTCCCCGACCTTGGTTAAAGACTCACTGTCAACAGCTCCGCCTACCGATCCAAACTCTTTGACGTCCAGCTTTTTAGGAATTTCCTGAAGACGCAGCATCAGAACATTTGCGTCCGGATACCGATCTTCAGGGGGCTTTGAAAGGCATTTGCAGACGACCTCGTCCAGCCAGACGGGAATTTCGCTCACAATCCGTCTTGGGCTGTCAAACTGATTGAATCGATGCTTCTGAATCACTTCCAGCGACGACTTGCCTGTAAACGGCGGCCGACCAGTCAACATGACATACATCACTGCCCCGAGCGAATAGATGTCACTCTGTCTGGTAGCGCGACGCCCCTGCGCCTGCTCCGGTGACATGTATTCTGCGGTTCCCAGGACCCCGCCAGTGACCGTCAACTTTGAAGTCGCAAAGACCTGGGCGATTCCGAAGTCAGACAGCTTCACAATCCCATCCGCTCCCAGCAGCAGATTAGAAGGCTTCAGGTCACGATGAACGATCCCGCTGTTGTGTGCCGATTTCAAAGCCCGACAGACCTGCACCGCGATCTCAATTACTTCGCGCCACGGGATTCGTTTCTCTCGACGTAGCCGATCAGTCAACGTCTCCCCGACAACGTACTCCATCGCATAGTAGTACGTGCCGTGATCTTCTCCGTTGTCGTACAGTTGCACGATATACGGAGACTGCAACTGCTTCATCGCCGCAATTTCCCGACCAAATCGGGCGACGAATCCTTCCTCGTGCGCCATCGAAGCAGGCATCATTTTGACCGCTGCCTGCTTCCCGGTTTCCTGATGCGTCCCGAGATAAACAGTCCCCATGCCCCCTGCCCCCAGAATCTTCTCAATCTGGTAGGGGCCGATCTGCTTGGGGATTGGGGGAGTAGGACGAACTTGATTCTCCGGTGAACTTGAATCTGGTGACGTCACGAGGAAACCCACAATTGCCTGTCAGGAATGGACTTGATGTTGGGACGCACGCCTCATTCTGCTCATACTGCCGTAGAACAGCAATTCTCTGGACTTAAGGAAGCGAAATGCTGCCTGTCAGCTGCCATTGATTAAATGAGACGAAACGAACCCGATGATTGAACTCTAACGAGTCGTTCTGCCGATTCCCATGTAAGTTGCCCTGACACTGGACGTCCTCAAACTATCGAAGAGAGGACGCACGCCGTTGCAGCAACCCGATGGGGATTCTGCAACGACGAATTGGGCAATAATGCAGCAATCACTATGATGAGTGCTGCGGAAAGTTGCAGGTAATCAGCCAACCGGGAAGATAATTCAACCCGCTCAATAGGAGAAAAGCGGAATCCCGTGTGCCAGATTCGCTGCATGATTTTGGGAGACGCTCTCGTGTTGAAGTCAATATTTCCGGGGCAACTGAGATGCCATCGTTAGAAACAAAACCACACGCTGTTCAACAGGATGAACCCGTTCTGTACCGTTCCCGCTTCGTCTCTGGCTGGTCACCCCAAACCCTGCTGACCCGAATCATGCGGGTGAATAATGGGTTAGAAGTCATCATGACCACGCATTCAATTCGCGTGGACGCCAACCCAATTTGCTACGTGTTTCGTCCCATCTTCCGAGCACTCGGTTTAGTTCGGGAAATTCAGACTGCAGACATCCTGACGGTAAACACCCAGTGGCAATGTATTCTGACCAGATTCGAGATCACATTTTTGGATGAAAGCCGGCAGCAGAGGACAATCATCTTGGTGCCGTGGAACGCACATCGTTTTCACGACGCAATTGAGCAAGTGAGAAGCCAATTCCGGCAGCGTGACGACCTATGAAACAGGCGTTGTCGGACGATGTCTCAACCTACGTCTCAACGCCTTCGCTCGCGTCACTCGGAGGCGGGAGCAACTGGCGAGCATGTTCGATCCGCCAGGCAAGCCATTGAGACAGGGCCAGACGTCGAGCGCCATCTGTCGCGAAACTCGCATTCACAATTGGTGCTCGCTGCTGGTTATCGATTCTCATATTGGCAAAGCCATACTTGCTGGGATCTTGCTTTGTAATTCGCAGAATCGCCAAAAGCGCGGTGTCGTTCACCAACAGGGTTTGCTGAGCCTCCGCCGTCTGCTCCGATTTGGATCGAAGAGATTCCGGTCGTGGTTCAGGAATTGAAAAAGAACCGTCTGTTTCCAGCGTCGGAGTTTGATAGCGTTCCGGGTCCAACAGTTTTTCGAGTTCCGGAACCACATCAATACTGCCATAGACAGCCAGAAATCCGATCGCGTTCTGTAACTGAGTTCGCGACAAGCCAACCGATTTATAGTTCGACAGAATCTCAAGCGCCGGGGCGACACCCGCTTTCAACTGGAACTTTGATGCCAGCTGCAATCGCGACGCCGGACTGGAATGACCAGAGGATTCGACCCATTGGCTAAGAAATGCCACATAGACTTCACGCTCATCAACGGGAGCACGCATCACAGTGGAATAGAACTCCGTATCGCTGATCAGTGACCCCACGGTCCCGGAGGAGAGAGGGCTCATCCGATTGTCAGGATGAAGCGCCAGAAACAACAGAGTCATGATTGACGCGGTGTTCAGATCACGACTGATGCGACGATCAACAAACGTCCGCAAGTCAGCACAGCGACGCTCAAAATCCAGAGTCCATTCCTTCGGTCGCAAGACAACAGAAGTCATCAACTCCGATTCCTGCTCGATCATCTTCACATACAGGTTCCGCGCGGCCGGACTGTCACTGGCAATTGACTGATAGAATTCCCAAGCAGGAGCCAGTTCTTCTCCCGCCATCCAAGGGTCGTTGCGAACGCGTTCCTGTTGTTCGATGAACGCCAGTTTCTGCAACACACTGACCAGACGCTGTGATCGTCGCCGAATCTCAGGATCGTTTGATTTCGCTCCTAATCCCGCCGCTCTCAACCCATCCATTCCGCGGGTGAGAAGCTCCTGTTCGGCGGCGACACGCACCTGAAAACTGGGATGCCCCAACTGCTGCACCAGAACGGAAGCAGACTCTTCCCCGACTGCGACCTGACAGGTCAGCAGTGCGAAAAGACAGAGAATTCCGGTGCGAGACCATTCCATATGCGTTTTCAATCAGCAAAAAATCAGATCATCGACTCTGCTGTAAATGAAATTTCCCAATTGCTTGATGTGGATCACTCGCTTCATGATCGGTTTCTGAGGTCCAAGTCGCAAGGAACCGCTCGAAATCCCGATCAACAGACTGCGCCAGTTCCTGGTCAGATCCTGAATCAACTCCCTCAATTCTAGAGTGTTTTCTGAATTGATCGAGATGGTTTCAGAGAGAAGTTAAATGCACAGCTCAACAGGAAACCTGTCCGAACCCGTCGTGGACGTAGACAGTTGGACTGGAACGAAACTTGATCAGACCTCTGGAGTCTTGTCATCGTGCGAACCCAACAGGTCCTTTCGACGTTCATCGCCTGTCCCACGATCCGGGAAATGATGCGTTCGCCGGTCCTGACAAATCAGCCAGATTAACAGCACTGCCGACACGACTCCGCAAACGATCAGGGTTCCACTTGTGAAGCTCATCTCGAAGTCCGCGCCGGTCCCCTTGGTATGAACCAGCCACGGCCAGATTCCGGATTCCAGTGATTCCGGTTTCAATCGCATTGCCAGCACCTGATTTCCGTTAAAGATCAGGTGAAACAAAACCCCTGGCAGTAAACTTCCACTGCGTGCCGCCAGCAATCCAATGACAACCCCGAGCAACGCTGCGTTGAACTGCTGCTTGGGAATCATGTGGATCACACCAAACAGCAACGCCGACAACACGATCGGTAACCAGCGACGGCCGGAGTGTTGCAACCCACTCAGAATAAACCCTCGAAACGCCAGTTCCTCACAGATGGCCGGAGCGATGGCAAAGGCAGAAAACGTCAGCCACAACGGAACCTGCTCGGTTCCCATCGCGTCCATTAGATGCTTTGCCCCAGGGGGAAGGGGCGGAAAATACGGATCTAGCCAGGCCATCATCTCGAGAACCAGTGGCTGCAACGAGAAGGCCAGAATGACGCCTGTCGCGAGCATGGAGAATCTTGGCCAGACCAGCTTTAACGTTCGTCGGGCGTGGCTCGTTAATAACAGAGCCATAATCACGGCAGGCAACCCGACAGTTGCTACCAAATAAATCAACTGGACCGTGACCATTTTGACGGGCGTATCCAGCAACTCTGGAGAGCCCTGCATCGAGGTCAGAAACAGAAACTGCAACATCGCAATCAGCACGAAGCAAAACGCGGCCTCCGCAAAGCTCGGAGTCGGCTCCTTATCCCGAAGAAGATGCTTCAACCACAACCGTGGGCTAATGTGTTCGGCTTCACGGAAAAGAATGTCTTCCCGCTGAAACAATTCGGTCGCCCACCACAGCGCCAGCGCACTATAAACGCAGCTCGTGACCAGGACCGGAATCGCGTAGAACGCTAAGGAATGAGTCGACGTTCCCAGCAACAGGGCTTTCAGCAGCAACGCCGGTCCGGTGACTGGGAGAATGCTGTAGTACGGAGTCAGTTCCACTGCCGGATTCAGACAGAACATGGTTAGTCCCATCGTCACGATCAGCAGCGGAGTCAGATAGTACTGCCCTTCTTTACTGCTTCGGGCGAACATCGCGAGAGACAGACTTAAAGCGCTAAACAACGCTGCCAGTGGAATCGCAAGTAAAACCACCCACATCAGTGACGTCAGCGGGGGAAACGAGATATCTCCGATTGGATTCGCTCGTGTTGCTCCAATCGCGGAAAACATATGCTGTCCGGTGAACCCCATACTGCAGAGATTCAATAATGCCGTCGTGAGACTGAACAGCATCACCGTAAAGAACTTGCCATAAACGATCTCGGTCCGCGTTGCTGGAGAAATGAGCAACGTCTCCATCGTGCCGCGCTCTTTCTCCCCTGCCCCCAGATCGATTGCAGGATAAAACGCCCCGGTGACAGACATAATCACCAATAACGCGGGGAAGATCTTGCTCCAGACATTCGCCGCAATCTGCTCTGGCTCGGCAAGGTCCACCGGTGTCATCGGAACCGGACGCTGCAATGACTTGGGCAGCCCTGCTGCTTCCAGCCGCTGGTCCAGAAGAGAGGATTCCCAGTTTTTCAGGACCACGCGAACGCGCTGGTAGGCGATCTCTGATTTCTCATTCGCGCTATTGTGCAGAACAATCGGACGTGGGACGACTGCTTTCTTCAGTTCGTCCTTATTCATTTTCTCCAGAGACTCTGTCAACTCGTTGTATTTCACGAGGAAATCACGGGGGAAAACGATCAGCACTTGAGCAGGAGCCTTCGAGAACCACTGCTCAATCTCAACGCGTAACGTTTTTTCTTCATCGCGCATCGGTTGTGCGAGATCAGACTCCGGCGGGAGACGATCCAGAGTCGACTGAACTTCAGCGAGGCGCAATATCCGATCGCGACGCGAATCAACTTGCTTCATGAACTCAGTGAGTTCAGCCCGAACCTGTTCATTCGGCTCCGCCTGAAGGCCCTCTTTCAGATCTGTCAGGACACGAATATTGCCAGACTGCTCAGGGCGATCAAAAAATCGGGGCGTCAGCTGACCATCGACAATGAACGATGGCTCAGGCAATTGATCAGCACCAACGACAATGACGCGACGCATCTGTTCTGCGAACGTCACGGTCATCTGCACCATGCCAATGCCCATGGCAGGGTAAAGCAGCAACGGCAGTACGGCCACCATGAACAAGGTTCGTCGATCGCGCAGCTGATCACGAACTTCTCGTTGAAAAATCAGGAAGATGTTTTTCCATCTCATTGATGCAGATCCAGTCCGGGAGGCTCAAATTTAAGCGAGCGAGTCTTCAAGATCGCGAATGAGTTTGAAAAACACGTCTTCAATGTCCGCCTGACCATGTATTCGCACAAGCTCTTCGACAGTCCCCATCGCCAGAATGCGGCCACGATGAATAATCGCAATGCGATCACAGAGCTTTTCCACTTCACTCATAATATGAGTCGAAAAGATAATGCATTTCCCTTTCGACTTCAGCGACTCCACCGTTTCCAACACTGCTCTGGCGACAAGCACGTCGAGCCCGGAAGTCGGTTCGTCAAAGATCAGCACTGGCGGATCGTGAATAATCGTTCTGGCGATCGACACCTTCTGTTTCATTCCGGTCGACATCTTGCTGCCGAGAACGTCGCGGACATCCTTCATCTTCAACGTTTCGAAGATCTCTTCCAGTCGCGGCTGTAACACCTTCTCAGGAATGTTGTAGAGCCGGCCGTAGTACTCCACCATTTCCCAACCAGTCATCCGATCATAGATGCCTGTGTTGTTGGACATGAAACCGATGTGCGAGCGAACCTCCTGCGGCTGCCGGACCACATCAAAGCCAGCAATCCTCGCGTGACCATGCGTCGGCTTTAACACCGTACTGAGAATGCGCAGACAGGTGGTCTTCCCTGCTCCGTTGGGGCCCAGTAGCCCAAAAACCTCACCTGGCTGAACTTCAAACGACACATGGTCCAGCGCAAAGACTGAACCTCGCTTCATGTCGTGAAATTCTTTCGCCAGCGATTCAACTTGAATCATGGACATAGTTCGCAATCAACGAGAGGAGATATCAGGTTAGAAGCCGTTTGTATCAAGGTTCGTATTCACTGGCTTTTCATCACTGCTGACTGATGCGACCACCGGTGTAGGAAACATCATCTGGAACCCGCCAGCAGACCAATGGAGTCAGGCAGAATGAATTCTGCCGCGATTCGAGACAGGCCTTAAACTTTACCCTCAAGCCCCCAGCTTCGCCTACATCAATCTCCCCGCAATCCCTCCACGTGTCCGAGCGAATGCGGTTACGTCGTCGGTCTCCAAGCGACATCTGCAACGACATTAAAAACTGGCCCTTATGCCAACGCATCAACACACTCAAACCGAACCAATATGGCTTATGAAGCAATTTGAAAAAATGGAGCTGCTGTTCGTTCGACAAATGAATTCCGTCTGCTAGTATGGGGATCTCTGACGCGGGGTGGAGCAGCCCGGTAGCTCGCGAGGCTCATAACCTCGAGGTCGTCGGTTCGAATCCGGCCCCCGCCACTTATTTGTTCTCTGGCTGTGAGAACGAATCCAGAATTAGCCGTTGTTTGTCTTCGTGACAGACAACGGCTTTTTTGTTGCACCAGCACCATACTGAACCATCAGCGAAGACGAATTGCTCTATTACGTCTTTGCTAACGCGGATCTGGTTGCAGAAACGGGGTCACTCGATTCACAATAACCGAATCAGAGGTTGAAAAAGCAATCGTGCTCCCCTGACTTCAGACTGGGAATCGGTTCATCCTATCCATGCGGTAGAATGCTCTGCCGATTTGCCCCTGTTGTGAATTGGTCATATTTTCGAGCCTCCTGCTCAAGCGTTGCTGGAATACGGAATTCCGGAGAAGTCCATGCCGTTATCAATTCGCACTATTGACTGTTCCACCGGAAACGCCGCGGCTCAACTTCTGGAGTTGCGAAACAAGCTGAGCCCGGACGGAAATGTGGTCTCGGAAGCCGGACGGCAACGAACCATCGAACTTTTCGGGGAACCTCTGACTCCACAACAGGTTGTTGAGACAATCTGCCGTGACGTGAAACAGCAAGGTCTTTCTGCGGTCCTTGAGTACACGAAAAAACTCGACCGGAAAGACATCACTTCGGAAACCTTGCGAGTCAGTGCGGAAGAACTCGCGGCAGCCCATGCGTCCGCTGATCCCGCATTCCTCGCCACGATCCGCCGCATCCGCGAGAACATTCTCGAATTTCAACGCGCCATCCTGACACAGGACGTTGCCATCCAACGGGTGATCGACAACGCCAAGGTCGAACTGCGACAGCGGTACGTTCCATTGAAACGTATCGGAATTTGCGTTCCCGGGGGAGCGGCAGCCTACCCGTCCACCGTGCTGATGACCGCCCTTCCTGCTCAGGCCGCAGGGGTGAAAGAGATTGCGGTCGTCGTACCTCCAACGCCGTTCGGAGCGTACAACACCGACCTGCTCGCGACCTGCCATGAACTCGGAATCACCGAAGTTTATCGCATCGGGGGAGCACAGGCTGTTGCCGCACTCGCCTATGGAGTCGAAGGACTTCCCCGAGTCGACAAGATTGTCGGACCGGGAAATCTGTTTGTCGCGCTGGCAAAACGTCATGTCTTTGGCGAAGTCGATATCGACAGCATCGCTGGGCCAAGCGAAGTGATTGTGCTTGCTGACGACTCTGCCAACCCAGCCTTCGTCGCGAGTGATCTGATCTCACAGGCAGAGCACAGTCCCGGTTCAGCCGTACTGATTACCTGGGAGCCTGAGCTGATCGGCAGTGTCCAGCAGGAGCTTGAATCTCAGTTGAGCCGCCTTGAACGTGGCGACCTCGCACGTCAGAGCCTCGAAGATTACGGAGCGCTGATTCTCGCTCGATCGATTAATGAAGCCGTTCAACTCACAGACGAACTGGCCACCGAGCACCTCCATATCTCGACGAACAATCCAGAAGAGCTTCTCGCCCGAATTCAGAATGCAGGAGCGATTTTCCTTGGGCACTACACCCCAGTGGCCTTGGGGGACTATGTGGCTGGTCCATCCCATGTGCTTCCAACGGGAGGAACCGCACGTTTCGCAAACGGGCTGTGTGCGAATGATTTCCTCAAACGTTCTTCGATTATCCGGTATAATCAGGCAGCCCTCGCCGATGACGCAGATCTCGTTCGCGCGATGGCCGATAAAGAAGGACTGACAGCACATCGGGCCAGTGTCGACATTCGCCTTCAGGACTCATAAACCGAGTCCGTTGCCTTTGGGCAATTCCACTCCCGAACTGATTTTGCGTTCGTCATCCATACTGTTATTCCATGACCACTCTTCAAACGAAATCTGACCATCTTCTCCAACTGTTGCGCAGCTATGGCCGAGTCGCCGTAGCCTTCTCAGGGGGGGTCGACAGTGCTCTTGTGGCCAAAGCAGCCGCTCTTGCTTGTGGCGCAAACGCAATTGCGGTCACAGGTGTCAGCCCGTCACTAGCATCAGGCGAACTGGAAACGGCGAAAGCGGTTGCGAGTGAAATCGGAATTCATCACGAAATCATTCGGACAGAAGAATTCTCTGTCCCCGGCTATCAGGCCAATGCCGGAGATCGCTGCTACTACTGCAAAACGGAACTCTATACCGAACTGGAAAGCGTTCGAGATCGTTTTCAGGTCGACGTGGTCTGCAATGGTGCCAACCTTGACGATCAGGGTGACCACCGACCGGGAATGCGCGCCGCCAGTGAACATCACATTCGCAGCCCATTGATTGAAGCAGGTTTCACCAAAGACGATGTCAGAGCGCTGGCGAAAGAATGGAATGTTCCGGTCTGGGACAAACCAGCCAGCCCGTGCCTGTCGAGTCGACTTGCATATGGTGTCACCGTCACACCAGAACGTGTGCGGCGAGTCGATGCCGCAGAACGCTATCTGCGAGAATCACTGGGGCTCCGCGAACTCCGTGTTCGTCTTGAACAGAATGAACTTGCTCGTATCGAAGTTCCGATCGACGCACTTGGTCGTCTTGTCGACGAATCCTTCCGCAGTGGTCTCGTTGAGAGAATGCGCGAACTGGGATTCAAATACGTGACTCTCGACCTGCAGGGATTCCGTTCGGGAAGTCTGAACGCAGCACTTCCGACTGTCGATCTGCAAGTACAGCGTCCGATGGGGCTTCCGATCCTTTCATAACCGGTCATTGTTTGCTCAAGCCTGCAACCATCCGTCGAGCACTCGCCTGCCGTTATCACACTGCTGTCAGACTGTTGAACCTTGAATACTCTCGCCCAACAACTTGATCGCAATTCAACAACAGTACCGGGTCAAGCAGACTCGCAGGTGAACTGGCTTTGCAGATTGCTCGCCCTGTTCACAGTGCTGCTGATCGGTGTGACCTGGCCCCTCTGGTGGCAGGCTCCTTCACCGATCTCCCCGAGGATCCCGTGGTTTCAATTCCTGACAGGGGTTCCAGGCTGGGTCGACCGCATCTGTGTTCTGTTCACTCTGTTTGGCTGTTGTGTGACAGCACAGGCCACACTCTTTCCTCTCGGTAGCAGCCGTGCCGCTCTCGTCTCAAAAATCGGGGCCGGTCTCTATGTGGGCGGCCTACTCGGGGCTGTGCTGCTCGACCAGCATCGCCTGCAACCCTGGGTGACTCAATTTCTACTTGTCGGTGTACTGCTTCTGATTGCGAAAGCACCAGATGTTCTTCGCAGCTGGAAGATCATTATCGCCGCCATCTACATCTGGTCGGCCATCTCCAAGTGCGACGCCGCGTTCATGGCCAATCAGGGACAACTGTTTCTGAATGGACTTCTCGATCCGCTCGGAATCGATCATTCACTGTGGACGCCTCAGCTCAAGCAGCAACTTGCTGCCGTATTTCCGATGGGAGAACTTCTCGCAGGAATGATGCTGTTACTTCCGACAACACGCCGCTGGGGCTTCGCCCTGTCGATTGTGATGCATGTCGCCTTGCTGTGGATTCTCGGAGTCGGACTCCGGCATGAATGGGGTGTCCTGCTCTGGAACCTGTTTTTCATTCTTCAAAACATCATTGTCTTCGGGCCAGACTGGAACAAACGGGTTCGACGACGTTCCGCTGAAGTGGCCAAAGCAAAATCAAAGAAGAAGCAAAAGAACGCACAACAACCAGAACGTCCAGCATTGGAGTTTGGCCGAATCCCGATGGCCTACACTCTGATTGTGGCGATCTACCCGGCCCTCGAACTCGCTGGCAAATGCGACCACTGGCCAGCGTGGGCGGTCTACTGCTCCCGACCTGCACAAGTGCATGTCCTGATTGACGAAACTGCTGCGAAGGGATTGCCAGCTGAATTACAGAAGTTCGTGGGACAACCTGCCCCGCTGCAGGAGGTCGTTCCCTTCAGTCTCGACGCATGGAGCTTCACCACACGTTCGTGCCCAATCTACCCTCAAGAGCGATACCGGGTGGCATTGGCTCTCGCCCTGCTCGGCCCCCATTGCCCAAATCGGACACTGACCGTCGAAGTTCGCTCACCGCCGGATCGCGACACCGGGCTGCGTCCTACAAAGAAAACCATCTTTGGAGTCGCAGGGCTGACACAGTTCTGCAAGCAGTTCAAGCTCAACACGGTTGCACGAACCGGTTCTTGAACGAACTCCTTTGCCCGTGGACGAAGAAACGCTTGCTCACAGTCACAAAGCATAGAGCAATTTCAGAAATCATGTAGCGAATCCGGCACGCGGGATTCAATGATTCACCTATTGATAACGCTGCTGCGCGGCCACAGGATAGACCGGCACGGTCTAGAAGGTTTTGCGACTGTCTAGGAGCAGTGTAATTGGACCGTCGTTAATGAGGGCGACGTCCATTTCCGCCTGAAAGATTCCCGTCTCGACGTGAATCCCCTGCCCTCGGACTTCAGCCACGAAGCTCTCATAAAGTGGTTGAGCCACTTCCGGCCTGGCCGCTTCAATAAAGCTGGGTCGACGCCCTTTCCTGCAGTCACCATAGAGCGTGAACTGGCTGACGATCAGCATCGCTCCGCCGGCTTCACTGATCGAGCGATTCATCTTGCCGTCATCGTCTTCGAAGACGCGCAGGCCTACGAGTTTACCGGCGAGATAAACGACATCATCCTGGGTATCGTCGGTAGTGATTCCCAGCAAAACGAGAAACCCATGCTCGATTTTCCCGACGACTTCTCCAGCCACAGTCACACTGGAAGACCGAACACGTTGAACAACTGCACGCATAACGCCACAAGATCCCAAATAACAACTTCAATCAGACAAGCGACGTTACTTCAGCAGATGCAGTGCGTATGCCAACGAGTTTAACCGGGTTTCAACGGTATCGGCTCGAGACATGAAAACGACCGGTTGAGTCGTCCCGCGCAACACTCCGCCGAAGCGACAGTTGGCAGTGTACATGATCCCTTTGACGGTCAAATTCGCGGAAAGCAGGTCCGGAAAGATCATTGCATCAGCGGCCCCAGTGACATCGCCGCCGACCCCTTTCTTCTGGCCTGCATCTTCAGCATATGCCAAGTCAAACGACAGTGGCCCCTGAATCAATGCATGTCCAAAGGTGCCTTGCATTCCCAGTTCGACAAGTTGCTGCGTTTCCACTGTGTCTGGCAACGCCGGCGTGACTTTCTCGGTCGCCGACATGAGCGCTACTCGCGGCTCTGCACAGTCCAGTCGATGAGCAACATCGACAACCGTTTCGATGAGTTCCTGCTTCTGCTGCAACGTGGGTGCAATCGTGACCCCGGTGTCGGTCATCAAAAACGTGCGTTGATCTCTCAGAATTTCCATCAAGACAACCTGACAGATCGTCTTTCCGGTTCGCAGACCTTTCTCTTTGTCCAACACCGCCTTCATCAGCGACGGGGTTGAAATCTGCCCTTTCATCAGCAGTTTTGCGTGCCCGGACTTCACAAGACGAACGGCTTCAACAGCGGAATCAGGTTCGTCTTTGGCAATCTCAAAACCTTCCAGATCGACGTCAACCTGTCCCGCGATTTCGGCAATGCGATCAAGATCTCCGGTGAGAATGGGGTAGATCCAGCCACGACGTCTGGCAAGTTCCAGCGCCTTGATAACCGTTGCATCGGCTCCGCCAGCAGCGGCAACCGGAACTGGAGACAACAACCCATCTGCTGCTGCAAACAAGGCATCAAAATTTTTCAAAGGCATATCTGCACTCGAAAGGGTGTCCAGGTCGCAATGGAACAGTCTTGAAGCCGTCATTTCCCATTCAAAACGCCTCTGTTGGAGGAACGCAGATCAACGGGATGAGTCGGAACTTCCGGCCCCACTCTCGGCAGTGGATTTCGTCCCCAGACTGCGGAGGTAGGAATACATGTCAGCGTAATCCTGATCAGTCAAACCTTGCAACAGACCAGCAGGCATCAACGATGATGTCATTGGCAGACGCTCATCGATTTCCTCTGCTTCGATTCGATAGGTGTGATTGTTTGCATCCCGAATCACCAAACCATCGATCCCCTCATAGACAATCAGTCCAGAACGAACCTGTCCTTGTGTCGTCACGATCTGAACTCCCTGATAACGGGGAGAGATGTCCTGATTCGGGAAAACAATCGCGGTAAACAAGTCATCCCGGGAGAAGCGACCGGCCACACCTGTCAGGTCTGGTCCCAGTGCACCGGACTTTCCATGACACTGGATACAACTGCGAGACTGAAAAAGTTTTTCTCCCTTGAGGGCGTCTCCCTTGGTCCAGTCGATCACATCCAGTCGGGCTTTTAATTGAGCAACGTTCTCGGCTGCAGCTTGTTCAGAAGCTGCAAATTCACTGGGAAATCGTTCCTGAATTAGCGTTACCCACTGAGAGATCGCTTCCTGTTGAGCCAGTCCATCCTGCCCAAGTTTATAGGCATCACGAACATTCAGGTTACGTCGCAACAATTCCACCGTCTGATCGCGTGCCTGACGCTCCTCACCGGTATCGCCGAGTTTTCTCAGCGTTTTAGCGAGGACGACATTCTCGGCGGGATCGCTGCTGGATTTCAGAATCTGTAACGCTTCAATACAGACGAGCATTGAATCAATATTCCCGGTTCGCAGACCTTCCACGAACAACGGGCGATCCACTTCTTCAGGCTGAACAGCAAAACAGGCGAGAACGGCATACCTCAGGGAGAGATCGTCGAACTTCTCCCGAATCATCTTCATGGCCTCTTTCTCTCCGGTTGCAGCCAGGATGAAGACGAGTTCCTGAGACCATGGGAAATTCGGATTGGATTTCACCTGCTTATAGAAGACGTCAGCAATCCGTTCGGTGTAATTCTGTTCGAGAACCGGCACAAACAAAATATGTCCCGGCAGCCCAAAGCTCGGATTGTCAAGCAGTGCGAGAGGCAGTTGCGGATCGAATTCCGCATGGGCTGTGAACATCTCCAGAATGTGATCGCCCCAATGGCTATCCTGTTGCAACTTATGGGTCTGAATCTTTGGATCCAGATTCAACAATGCCTGTGCAATAAACTGACGCTGCTCAACCGTCCGCGCCCCTGGAATTCGAGCCGTGACGATTAATCGATGGATATCGTCAACGGGATGAGTATCCGTCGAAATTCCGGAAAGAATCTGATCCAGCAGCCCAGGAATCTGTGGCTGAATCATTGCGAAAACCCGCTCGATTTCGCGATCAACAATCGCGACCTTTGTGGGATAGATTGTCGCCAGATCCCGCCCCAGTTTTGTGATGGCCGCAGCGTGTGGCTTCAAATCGATTCTCGGGGCGTAACCGGTAAAGACTCCATCCAGTTTGTCCCCAGTCGGCGCAACGTCCCCGAGTCCAATCTGCAAAAGTCTGGCCGCTTCGACCTTCAGTTCGTCACTATTCTTGCCCTTCAGAATTCGTAGAGCGATATCGACGGCGTACGCCGAATAGCCATCACCTCGAAGAGCGTATGAAGCTGCAATTGGAACCGACGCTTCCCATCCCTTCTGATACGCGACCTGTGCCATCCGATGAACGGAATCCGGTTTCACTTTGACGAGGACCTTAGTGGCAGCCTGTCTCAGGTAGCGGTCTTTCTGCGGAAGTTGTTGCGACAGCAGATTGGTGAAGTCGTCCAGTTGAGCAGGTGTCCCTGACTGAATCGCTTCAACGGCAGCGCGACCAACCATCGGGTCCTGATCTTTAAAGAATGGCTCTAACGTTCGGCTGTTGGGGGATTCCGTCTGTGTCCGCCCCAATGACCAGGCCGCCCGCGCTCTGACAACTGGGGATTCATCCATTGCCAGTTGAGCTGCGACGTCACCGCTAAATCCGTTGTGCTTTTCGGTCAGAATCTCGATCGCTCGAACCCGTTCCGCGACAGGGCGTTTACGGTCCAGTGCCGCTTTAATGAACTGTTCACTCGATAACTCTTTCGCAACCGGCTCCCAATACCGACGCGACCATGCACTCAACGGTTGCGGAGCTTTCAGGCAGAGTTCCAGTTTCTCAGCAGTCGAAGTCGGAGCTCCATTGGCAATTGGCCAAGCGGCGCTATTCGGGTTCTTTGCAATGGGACGAATGCAGTAAACACCGCCTCGCGTCCCGCGCCCACCCACGCTGACATAGAGTTCTCCATTCACTCCAACTTCCATGTCAGTTGGAGCAAATCCATGCTGCCCGACAGCGGAAACAAATTCTTCAGGTTTCCCCTTCCATGTGCTTCCGTCCTGAGACAGCGGAACCGCGTAAATCCGCCCGAAAGTCCAGTCCTGAACGAACAGGGCACCGTGATACTTCAACGGGAATGCAGTGTGCTGATAACTGCTGACACCAGTAGGTGATCCACGGCCAAATTCCGCGACAACAGGAGCCGCATCGAAAAAGTAGTCAGGTCGAATCCAGTTATTGCTGACCCAACCCTGATGCCCCCCCTGCAAAACGTGAAACAGCTTGGTCGGCTGATACCACGGGAGACTCATCACATTTTCGCCATCGCTATCAAAGGCAAAGACTTCCCCTGTTGAGTTGAAGTCGAAATCGTACGCGTTGCGAAAACCATGAGCGAAGACCTCCCCTTGGGAAAGGTCGGGCTTCATTCGCAGAATCACTCCGGCATGAGGCTTCTTCACCGGGGAAGTTTCCGTCGCCGCATAGGATTCGTTCACGCCAGAGGTGTTTCCGGCAATGAGATACCACCAGCCATCAGGGCCGCGGCGGATTGCATGCAGATCGTGTTCGTTTCCGGCATTGATTCTCAGGAAGACGTCCGGTGGTCCGTCGGCCTTATCGTCACCATCCCGGTCACGATACCGAATCAGTCCTTCCCCTCCGGCCAGCAGCAAATCGCGACCATGAAAGAACATCCCTTGAGCCCCACTGGCGGGCCCATCAACGAATGTCTTGACCTGATCGGCGACTCCATCGTTATTGGAGTCAATCAGGATTTTCACATAGCCCGGACCTGAGACAACGACGCGCCCAAGAGCATCGATTGTCATACAGAAGATATCGTGAGCGTGTTCATCTCCGGCAAAGCGAGTCACCGTGAATCCAGAGGGAACCTTCAACCCCAATTCTTCATTGACTGCAGATGCAGGTTGCGCATGAACCAGATCACCTGCAAGCAGGCTGGCAATAATGATCGCAACAAGTCGATATCGTTTTCGGAATCCGGTGCGATTCAGAGCCGCCATGAGAATCCATTCCCTTGAGCCATTCGCTCTACTATTCCGTCGTGCCGCAGCGTCTCCATCAGCGAAACTAAATTTCCGCTGACCAAGTACGCCACTCCGTTTACGAAAACGCGTTGATGATCTCGAACCGACTGGCAGCGTCAGGCCTGCAAGAGCCATCCGGTTCCAGTCCGTTTTCAATCATCAACCAACGATTCGCGCACGTTATCACAAGACAACTTCCAGCATCCTGACTGGATTTGCCCTGATCATCTGATTTGAATAAGGTACGCATCATAATCTTGAGTTGATTTTTGAGGCAATGCGGTCTTTACCGCGAAAAACACTGCATTTCTGTCATCCTTGGCAGAATGCCCAATACTGCTCACCGGTTTTTCCCGACTTTTGGCCAAACGCTCTCTGCAGATCTTCAGGTCGACTTCGCCCTCTGTTGATTCGCAGCCGAATTAAGAAGTTTCGTCTGATGTCCTTTCGATCTGGAACCTCACTGAAACAGCCAGCTCCAGTTTCAATTGAAAGGGCATCCCGTTCCAGGCGGTTCTGGTTTGCTCCGGTTCTGGCAATCATGTTCACATATTGGATGGCTGCCCCTGCGGTGGTTCTCCATGCTCAGGAACCGGTCGCCCCCCCTGCTCTCCAGAATGTGGACACACCAGCTCCAACCCAAGACGCTCACGTCTCTGGGCATGAATCAGCAGCGACTCACGAGGCCCATGGTGAGGAGGGACACAGCAATCCTGTCGCTCCATTGCTGGCGGCAATTGTGCTGATCCTGCTTCTGGCCAAAATCGCAGGTTCTGTCTTTGAATACGTGGGGATGCCGGCGGTTCTTGGAGAACTCAGCATTGGAATTTTACTAGGAAATTTTGCTCTGCTGAGCGGATGGAACGGCCTGGACTTTCTCCATGCTCCGGCAGAAGGATTAGTCGGTGACCCGTATTCTCCTGGCGCCGCCTTGAAAATGCTGGCAGAGATTGGGGTCGTTCTGCTGCTATTCGAAGTGGGGCTGGAATCCACTGTCGGCGGAATGTTGAAAGTAGGCGTCTCTTCATTCATTGTCGCCATTTTGGGGGTTATTGTCCCCATCGGACTGGGATACGGCACAGGCTGGTGGCTGCTGCATGATCATCCCTGGCAAGTCTGGTTGTTTCTGGGAGCGACATTGTGCGCCACGAGCGTGGGGATCACGGCTCGCGTTCTGAAAGACATTGGACGCAGCCAGCAGCGAGAATCCCAAATCATTCTCGGAGCTGCCGTCATCGACGACGTTCTCGGGTTGATTGTGCTCGCCATCGTCTCCGGAATTATTCAGAAAGGGGCCGACTTCGACGCCATGAGCCTCGTCTGGATCATTGTCTATGCCGTCGGATTCCTGTTCGGGGCAATCCTGCTTGGAACCCATCTTCTCACGAAACCGCTCTTCCATATCGCAACATTTCTGCGTGGTCATGGTCTGCTGGTCTCAACAGCACTGGTGATCTGTTTCGGATTCGCTTATCTGGCAAACCTCGTCGGGCTCGCCCCGATTGTGGGAGCATTTGCGGCGGGGCTGATTCTGGAGAAAGCTCATTACCACAACCTTGCGACCAAAGAAAAAGTGGAGCTGGAAGATGCCTTGCGACCACTGACAGCGATGCTGGTTCCCATCTTCTTTGTTCAAATGGGGATCATGGTCGACCTGAAGAGCTTTGCAGACCCAAGCGTCTGGCTGCTCGCCGGAGTCATCACCTTTGTCGCGATCCTCGGCAAGCAAGTCTGCTCGCTGGGCGTACTCGAAAAGGGAATGGACAAACTGTCCGTTGGTCTGGGGATGATTCCCCGAGGCGAAGTCGGTTTGATCTTTGCCGCAGTCGGTGCCAGCTTGATGGTGAACAACGAACGCGTTGTCAGTCCAGAGGTCTACTCCGCGATCGTCGTTATGGTCATCATCACGACAATGGTGACACCGCCATTGCTAAAATGGTCGATGAACCGTAACTCTAAGCCTTCGGCTGAGGCGTAGGTCTGATCAACGTGCAACGCCAAACGTCATTCGATCCTGAACGACAGCCAGAACAAGGCGTCGTTCAGGCGAACGGCTCAATTCCAGTTTAGACCGTATCGGTTCCTTAACGGTCGACTTCGCCCATCACGAGATCGAGCGAACCGACAAATGACGGAATATCCGCGAGCAAAATCCCTCGACAGAGTGCTTCAGTAACCGAGAGATTGCAGAAGCAAGAGCTCTTTGCCCGGGCACGCAACGGTTCTACCTGCCCGTCACCAACGATGTAGAACCCCATGTTTCCGCGTGGTGCTTCCGTTTCGAGATAGCACTCGTCGACAGGGAGCTTGGTCGTCATCCGGAATTGTGTTCGGTGCTCGCCTTGGGCTGTTGGATAGCGATCCAATGCCTGACGAACCAGTCGAATCGCTTCGTTGACCTCACGCATTCTCACGTAGAAGCGACACCAGTTATCGCCCAACACCACTTCTGATGGAATGTGATCCGCAGCGGTGAACGGAGCCACGGGAATATCAAATTCGTAACCGGCATACATCCGAGTATAAATCGCCTCGCCGTCGCGTCGTAGATCAAGATCCACGCCGCTCCCCCGCAGAACAGAGCCGGTGCATCCGTAACTGATCGCCATCTCGGCAGGCAAGATTCCTAATGCGGCAGTCCGTTTGATAAAGATGGCGTTGCGAGTCAGCAATGTGTGGTATTCAGCGATTCGCAGTTCAAGCCAGTCCAGGAAGACCCGAGTCGCGTCCCGCCAACTAATGGGAACATTGGCCTCTCGCCCGGTTAACGCCGCAAGCCCCGGAGGAAACGGAATCGTCTGTGGAAGATCATGCGTCACCCCACCAATCGAAACATAACTGTAGGTCAGGCGTGCTCCGCACAATTCCTCGAACAGATCCAGAATGATGTCGCGTTCTCGGGTGGCGTAAAGAAACGGAGTGAAACTCCCCAGATCGAGCCCGTAAGCCCCCATTCCCAGCAAATGACTGGCGATTCGTCCCAGTTCAGAGACAATCACCCGCAATACCATCGCTTTTTCGGAAACTTCGATCTTGAGGAGCTTCTCGAAAGCCAGGGCCGCTCCCAGATTCATATTCATCGCGGCCAGATAATCCATCCGGTCGGTATACGGAATCCATTGCGGGCCGCTCAGGTTTTCCCCAATTTTCTCGGCACACCGGTGCAGATAACCGATGTGGGGAGTCACTTCATGGACGATTTCCCCGTCTGTTCGCAGCAAAAGACGTAAAACGCCGTGTGTACTGGGATGCTGTGGGCCCATATTGACGAGCATCTCGTCCGTATGAACGTCATATTCAATGACTCGGGGGTCTTGGAGAGGATTCGCCATAAGAGTCGCCAACCTGCCACAGCGGGCAAAATCAAATCAGAAAACGAGTTTGCCCAGACAAATTACAATTTCAAACAGGAATGGTCGTTCCCTGCCAGCAATTCGTCAATTCCTGTCAGGTCAAAACCTGTCCAAAGGATCATCCAGACCGCATCGGTCTATCATGTGGCCGCGCAGCAATCTTCCCAACAGGGAAGATAATTCAACTCGCTCGACAGGAGAAAAGCTGAATCCCGCGTGCCAGATTCACTACATGATTTCTGGAATGACTCTAGAAGAATACATGATCCGGCGCACACTTCAGCATTGTGGCGCATAAACAGAAAATCGCCAGTCCTCATGAGAATGCTCTGAGCCATTGGCATTCACGACGTAGCTGAAAGCCTGCATCCCATTCCAATTAAATGGGTTACAGACGATTCGCCCGTTGAAGATTCAAGCAGCATCGATGCTTCTGTGATCGAACCAGCGTCTCACTCAGCGGAGAGGCGAACGCGGTTGCTCACTCTTGAACACGATAAATACGATGGCAAGCGGTTCCAGAACCGGTCACCGCTCTCACAGCAAGGCCCTGCTGCCTCGTGATGCTTGTGCACCGGGAAGACAACACAGTAATACCGGAATCTCTGGTCCGGTGTTAACGGGCACCACTGGAAGGGCTGTGATCATTC
>JBEBTF010000041.1:0-24566 GCA_040393865.1 Planctomicrobium piriforme
TTCTCTTATTGAGAACGCCGCTGCGCGGCCACATGATAGACCGATACGGTCTAGAAACGGACATCAACAAAAAAAGGGAAGCCTGAATTCAGGCTTCCCTTTTTTATTTTCGATTTCAGCTACTGGATAGCGAAGCTGCAAAGAGGCGAAACCCTGCTTGTCAATCGCCTCTTTCTCAGCATCCGCAGACAGCAAGATCACATCGGTGTTGCGGTCGCATTCTTTTCTGGAATCCGGTCATCAACGTCCGTGGCCAGTCCAATTGCTCGCAGAAAACTGATTGCCCACCAGGTCATATCGAATTCCCACCAGCGATGGCCTGCTCTCGCCAGACGAGGGTGAGCATGGTGGTTGTTGTGCCAGCCTTCGCCATAGGCAAACAATGCGACCCACCATAGGTTTCGAGACGCATCTGTTGTTTCGTAATTCCGGTACCCCCACAGGTGAGTTGCGGAATTCACAAACCATGTACTGTGGTAAGCAAGGACGAGACGGACACACATCCCCCAGAGGAACATTGGCAGACCGCCAACAAACAACAAGGTCAGACCTGATGCCCACAGCCAGAGAGCGAAGGTTCGCTCGAAGAACCGCAGCATCGGATCACGACACAGATCTGGAGCATAGTACTGATACAACAACTGCTTCTTGCGGTCACTTGTTTTGACCATCATCCACCACAGGTGCGACCACCAAGGGCCTTCCAGCGGAGAGTGTGGATCACCTGGCTGATCGGAGTGCCCGTGGTGAACTCGGTGAGTCGCTGCCCACATCAGGGGAGTTCCTTCACCGGCAATTGTTCCACAAAGAATACCAAGGAACTTGGCAGGACCTTTCAACTTCAAAGAGCGGTGTGACAGGCAACGATGGAATGTCATGCAGATTCCAATGCTGCATGTTGCCCAGTGCAATACCAGAGCAACAGCCACTGCCTGCCAGGTAAAATAGAACGGAGCAAACAAGCACCCAACGTGCATCGCAAGCATCCAGGCCACGACGACCCAGTCCAGATTGCGAAGCTTCAGGTTGTCTTTATAGAAGTAGGAAACCAGTTCAGCACGTTCACGAGCGGCAACACTCATCTGCTTTGGGGCCGCCGCCGAATCTTGCAAAACCTCATTGCCAACAGATTCAGTTGCAATTGCCTCTGCACTTGCGACTGAATCTTCTTTCAGAGAGTCATGAGTTACTGGAGACATATTGAGCTCTTTCGTCTCAAGAGTGGCACGGATATCACCACCCAACAGTGTTCGCCATACACTCGCAACTCACCTGATTTACTTCTGAATCGGGAACAGCTTCATATCTGTTCTTCCCGGGGAAGTCATATCCATTCAAAGTGAGAATGCGACGTTCTAAAGTGGAAGGCGTTGTATCAGATTATCGCCCTGTCTGTGTCAGAACGGAGGAAAACTTCAGTCAAACTTCTGCCAGAAGTGTCAAAGTATTGTCACAGACACAGTAACCACATAACATCTTCCACATAGAAAACTTACAACTCCGCAATAAAGCCGCACGCGGGTTGTCTGCCCCGTCAATCAGCCGAAATTCGACCTGAACACTGACAAACCGTAAGGACAATACAAATGAAAACTGTTGTACTGATCTGTGCTGGAATTGCGTTGCTGATTTTTTCCGTGATTCTTGTGAACTCCAGTCGCGCTGAGAACAAGACGTCCGGGTCGGTATTGCGACATGTCGTGCTGTTCACGTTCACCCCGGAGGCGACTCAAGAGCAGATTGACAACATTGTGAAGGAGTTCCAGAAGCTCCCATCCCGAATCAAGGAAATCAAAGACTTTGAATGGGGGACTGACAACAGCCCTGAGAAACTTTCCAAAGGCCACACCCACTGCTTCCTTGTCACCTTCGCAACAGAAGCTGATCGCGACGCCTATCTTCCTCATCCGGAACATCAGAAATTCGTTGCACAACTGAAGCCACTTCTCAAAGATGTGACCGTCGTAGATTACTGGTCAAAAAATTAGACCGGCTCGACAGAGATAAGCCTGAACACCCATTGTTGGCGTTCAGTTACCTTCGTGCAGTATGCGTTTCCAGGCAGGAACTCATCCTGCACGTTTTTTATTGCGAGTAGAAACAAATAGTTGCCAAGATGAGCAACGAGAAAGCGATCGCATCTGAACGGCCGAGTCGCCCGCTGTGAGAATGGCGCCGAAGATACCCCAACACCGCTCCTGTTGGGCATCCATATTGGCAATACCCCATTGGCAAAAACACAGAGAGGACGATCCCGCCTGCCGCAATCAAAATCGTGGCCCAACCTGCGGCTCGCCATGCATAGGCATCAAACGGTTCGATATCAACAAGACTCAATGACCAGTCCAGCATCGGCACCAGAACAACCACTGCCAGAAGAACGGGCCTTACAAGATGCAATGTCTTGATGAACCAGACTGGCCGGTTCTTCCACTTCCATCTTCGTGGAAGCAATTGCTGTATCGCTCCGTGAGGACAGATGTGATCGCAATACAGGTTCTGCCCAAATCCAATTGGGACGATGATTGCAGCCGCAGCAAGAACGACAAGTCCCAGCGCGTTCGCGACAGGAATCCCACTCTCGGCCCAGCCTACGAACATTGCCATCGACAACAGATCGCCGTTAATCAAACCCATCACGACAATCAACAGAACCTGATAGCAACGGCGAATCCAGTTTCTCCTTCGACACCATTTTGATCCGATGATGAACCCGAGGATCACGATGGCAATTGTCACCGCCGCATTGAAGCGAGTGACCTCCGCACGTTTCTGTTCTTCGTTCTGCTGATGGCGAAGATTCTGCAATTTTTCTGCAGCGAGGAGCAGGCCTTCTGCAACGGTCTGGCTGGTCATTGTCGCGCCGGACACTCCCTCAATTCTCGCATCCCGCCACTTCGTCTTAGCCCATTCATCGATCGATTTCTTATTGAAGATTTGTGCAAACCATTCATCGCCCCTGGCATAGCCAACATACGGTTCGTTGTCAAAACTCTGATCAATTACGAGTCCCAGGATTGTCCCGTCGACCTTCATTCCCAGAAACGCACGAGTCGGTCCCTGATATCCGTTCAACTCGTCGGCGACAGGAGAATTGGAAAGCAATGCCCCTAGATGATTCCCTTTCCCATCAGCAACGTTCCACAACTCAGGAACGTGCTGATCCTGTTGAATGCCGGCTGCACTGGGAAACAGTTTTCTTGCATCCTCAACGGTATATGTATCTGGAAACTTTAACGATCCCGGCTGCTGCCCAAGTCGAGCCTGAACTCCCTGAAGAATCGCGAGACTTGTGAGAGTCGCCCCTGAGACCGCATCAACATTGGCAACAGCAGCCTGTCTGGAGTCCAACCCTTTTAACGCAAACAAAAACCGTTGATCTCTCTGAATTAACTCCACATGGTCACGCGTATCGCGGCTGGTCAGAATGTGTAAGCCAGTCACGATGCCTTGCTGATCGAAGCCAATCAGGCAATTTGTTGGACCAGAGAACCCGAGATACTGACTGGCTTCCGGGAATGTCTGAATGACGTAACCAATCGACTCCTCGCCAGCGAATACGATTCGCCCTCCATGTGGCTCCGTGCCTCCCAAGGAAGTTGCCTCGGGAAACAGAAACTGGACTTCAGCCAGTGAGAGAGCATCCAATCCTGCGGCGCGCTCCTTCGACAAAAATCTGAAATGCTGCCAATTCATCAACAGCAAAATCAGAGCGATCATCCCGATTCGCAGAGAGTGCACGAGGACGATTCGAACTCGTGAGCGACGGGAAGAGTTTCGTGATTCCGGCAAGGCCATGATCGAACCGCTCACGCATTAACTTGCCAGGACAGGATTGAGAAGGTCACACCGCTGCGACATAATAGAACATGCCCAAGTAAAGATGAAATCGGTTTCCCTCTGTTTTCACAACAAGATCCCGAAGCCACTTAAATCACGTTCTCAAGGTTGCTTCTGAGGCTGTGACCGTTTCATCAGTCATATCGCTTACTAAGTCAGATGTCCCATGGCTAAGTCTTCAGCAGTCAATCCCGCTCGTCCAGTTCTGGATGTCTTTTCCACACGACTCGGCTGGATGGCCATGCGGGGAACACCCGAAGGTTTATCTGCCCTCACCTTCGGGCATCAGGACGCAGAATCAGCACTCGCCGCGTTGAACGAGACAGGCGAACATCTCAACAAGAATGCGTCGTGGGTGAAAGAGGCTCGTGACTTGCTGAAGGCATTTAGTCGCGGAGATGAGGTCAACTTATCGACGATTCCCCTAGACGTGACTCACCGGTCTCCATTCGAACAAAGAGTCAGACAGCAACTCTTGTCTGTGAATTATGGCCAGACGATTTCGTATAAAGAACTTGCCGAAGCGTCAGGTAGCCCCAAAGCAGCAAGAGCGGTCGGCACCATCATGGCCAAGAACCCGATTCCACTGGTGATCCCATGTCACCGAGTACTGGGATCAGGGGGAAAACTTGGCGGTTACTCTGCACCTTCAGGCCTCGACATGAAACGGGCTCTGCTGAAGATGGAGAGCCGTGATCAGAAATCGAAGGTTCTCTGAGCGATCCCGTGAAGCCGAATTCTTCAAATAGAACAACTCGCCAGAATCGAATCATTCGACTCCGGCGAGTTGTTTTTGCGTCAGGAATAACACAGCGAGAACGCTGACTCAGGTCCGGTTCTGAAAAACCGAGAGCGACTTGAACCGCTTATGCGCCGCTCACCTTTGTTACATAGACAGTATCGACTGCACTGACACCGCCGTAGTATCGGGCTTTCACACGCAGAACGACGTCGCGATCAAAGGCGGCAGCACTCTCTGCACGTTGCAAGAAGGTTTGTACCGGCCAGATCTCCGTCCAAAGAAACTGACGACGGAAGTCGCCCAGATACCATGCGGAAGAAGCGGTGCTTCCCTGTTCGTCAATGTACGGAGAATGAAGCACTTCAAACTGATTGTGCAACGGGTTGGCGACCTTTGTTTCCGTGTTCGAGCCAGACATCGCCACTTCAGTTGAATGCACAATGCTGCGAGCTGTTCCTCGGAGCTTCTCAGCAACCAGCAATTGACGAACAGGAGCCACAACCGGTCGGCCCTGACCATCATTTCGATCATCCCGAACTTCGGTTGCTCGATAGCTCAAAGCGTGCTCGATGTCGGTCCAATCAGCCAGCGGAACCGGAGCGTTGAACGCGGAAGAGGTCGTATTGCCAGTGCCGATGTAGTTTCGATTCGAACCATCTGTGGCATACAACGCCTTGCCGACGCCCGATGGACGATAGACGAAGTTTGAGGTTGACGCGTCTGCATCAGTCACAGCACGAATGATCGTCCGTTCGCGTTCCTGACGAAGATAGTAACCCAGCCCCATCGCGCGACGGTGGATCTCACCTGTCTGGTCGAATGCAATCAGTTCTTCATTGATACTGAGAATGCGTCCCTGCTTCGATTCCTTCGAGGTCACAAACTTTTCATCAAACGAAGACTCTTCATACGGGTGACCTTCCGCAACTTCTGTTGGTCCCGCAAGTGCACGGAACCCCGCAATACGGGAGCTTCGGAAGCGGCTCGGAACCGTGCTGACCAACTTGTCGCCGATGAAACCGGCGTCATCCTCGTACCCTTCGATCACTTTCCGCCCAATCAGCTCGCCAGTGACGACCTGAAAGAGACGCGAGTTCATCCCAGGATTCGACTCCTGAAGAAGATGCGTGATTCCTTCCGGAGTAGCAAGGGCACGTTCATGAACCGGCTGAGCCTCGCTCAATGATCGCAATCGCGGCAGAACCCCGCAGGCATCTGCCAGTTCATAATAAGAGAAGTCATCTGGCGTCAGTGCCTTCTCGTTCAGCAGACCTACCACCTTATGGTAAAAGCCTGCCGAACCGTGTGATTCAATCAATGATTTAATTGACGTTCCGTGCATCAGATAACCTCTGAGAAAAAGAAGAGAGACTCAGAAACAGCGCAATCTGGCTTCAAAGCGCTGATCGAGAAGAGAAAAAGCTGACGGAGCCAGCCAAGGGAAACTCGGGCTAGATCACCTTGCGAAATCATTTCCGCGCTTCCGCCACGCGGCGAGTTGCGTTTTATCAATCGAAACGGCCGCTGCGCGGGCATTCGGTAGAGCAATCTGCTCTAGAAAGGTGCGCCCGATCTAAAGCAAATTCAAAAGACGAGCAGACGGACCTAGCCGATTGACGCGTTCACATTGGCACTTGAGGTGTGATAAGCCGAAGCAAACGTCACCCGCAGTGTCGTAACGCTTCCCGCTGTATATTCTGCGGAGCGAGCAATGGCAGACGTCGCCACAGCCGACTCCAACTGCTTATTCAGCAGTGTTGACGAACCTTCGTCCGGTCCAAGCAGAGCACCAAGTTCGTAGGAACCGCTGGCGACATCGAACTCGTAGACACTTTCCGGACTGACATCCACGGAGATTGCTGCAGTTTCACCAGCCGCAGAAGGCTGATGTGCAACCCCCAGAAACTTCGCCGCAAAATTTCCTTGAGTCGTCGCCAGATTCGTCGTCCAGGTGAAGGCAGATGCAGGTTTCGCGTCATCGGTGTCCAACCAGACCAGGTCACCTGCTTCGATGACCGTTGCGGAGTCGACCCGCACTTTTCGGAGATGGACCTGACCGGAACGGAATCGGAGTTTGTTCATCAGAAACTTTCTACGGAAATCAAGTTGAAGGAGCAGAGAGGAACGTCAGTCGGCGCAGTGACTCGCGTCGCGACGTTTCAAACACAAAGCAACGGTTCTTAAAACGAAAACCCCACCCTGATCACAGAGGAAACCAGCAGGGCCTATCGTGAACGGCGACGGAAGACGCGAAGAAACTCGTCGTCCGAAATGGGCTTGGCACCAGCAAAGGACCGCGCGGAACTCAGGACCGGGTGAGAACGGTTGACTTCGGCAAGCAGCTTCTGACGATCCTCAATCAAAGCCAGTCTTTGCTCTGGCGTTTCCGCCCGAGTCAGCTGTTCCCGAAAGCACTCAGTAATCGATTCAGCGGGCAGACCGGAACTCGCGAGCAACTGTTGAACAGATTCCCGATGCTGCAGTTCCGTTAACTGAGCAAGAAGACGTTGGTTCCGTTCAAGCAACTCGTTGCGTTCGTTCTCAACGAGTTGCAATCGTGCTTCAATCGAAACCGTACCAGAAGCAGAGGCACCGCCTGTTGACTCACTGAAGGTTGACGTTGTCGCCGGATTCACCACGACGTCGACAGAGACAACTTCGACAATCCGTTCGACGCTTTTTCCATCAACGGAGCGGTGAGCCAGAACGACATGAGACATTCCAACGCCTGGGGAGTTGCCTTCCACCAGCTTCAGAAAGGTCTGACCAGATGTGGTGTCGAGAACTCGAATGTCTCCACGAATTCGACCATTCGAATATCGGGCGTTAATCACAGTTCCCACCAGATCGCGAGTGCTGCGATCAACAACACGTTGAGGCCCTTGTGCATGGTCGAGAAAAACAGGTCGATTCTCGTAGAGCGTCGCGGCGGCAATCAACGCGTTCTCGGAATAGGTATACCCGTTCCGCGACTGCATACCGGCCAAGGCCACGTTTCGCACAATGCGGCTTTCCTCATCAACCGACAACTCCTCTGCCCAACTCTCCACCCGTTCATGCAGTGTGACGTGTTGCATCGATTCACTGTCCTTATGAAATATGGCTGTGTTTCAATTTCAACAGGACAGGTTGCGCCTTGAGCTTTTTTTGACGCGATCGCAACAGCTCCGATCAGTTCGTTTGAGACACGCACGTTGAAACCTGAAATTTGCAGTGTTTCAGATCATCCGGAAACAGTTTTGGTAACTGTTACAAACTATGCCGCCGGAATTTGAAATTCTGACGAAGCCTTATTGACCGAAATCGGAGAAATCAGAAGAATCCCCGCCACCTCAACGGCACTCGCCAACCGAGGAAACAAATGTCGCAAGGCATTACTCCTTAAACACTTCAGTGTGTCATTGGGGTGATGAAAATTGTCACGGAAGACACCGTTTGATCACTCAGACGGCGGGGCATGGACGCCCCTCTTTTAACACATGCATCATCCCTTCAGACAACCTGGCGTTCAAAGTCTTCGCAGACTGGTTTCTATGGCCAGTTTCGTAGGCTGTGCAGACATCGCGTTCTCAAAAATCACAGAGTTCAGCAATGACTGCACACCCGGTTGTTTGTTTGCGGCCTTGCCTGGCACTCAGGCACATGGTCGCGATTACGTGAAACAAGCCCATCAACGCGGGGCCGCGGCGATACTCACCGATCGCCCACTCGCTGATGTTTCACTTCCACAATGCATCGTTCCTGATGCACGACAGGTCTATGGTCGTCTTTGCCAGAGTCTATACGCCTTCCCCTCTCAGTCATTGGGAGTAGCGGGGGTTACAGGGACCAATGGCAAAACGACCACGACCTGGATCGTTCGATCCCTCCTCGAATCTGCCTCTCGTCCCACCGGCCTGATCGGCACCATTGAATACAACGACGGACATCGTTCCGTACCGTCAAAACTCACCACACCTGACGCATTGACTCTTGCCAAAACCCTGGCATCAATGCGTGATAGCGGCACCACTCACGCCGCGATGGAACTCTCCAGCCACGCGTTAAAACAGAATCGCGCAGCCGGCATCCAACTTGATGTCGGCATCCTTACAAACATTACTCAGGACCATTTCGATTACCACGAAACGTTCCATGATTATATTCGGGCAAAATCTCGTATCGCCGGAATGCTGAAACCCGGTGGACTTCTCGTACTGAATGCCGACGATCCGAATACAGAGAATGTGTTGGAACGGATCGAAGGCGAAGTTCAGGTTCGCACATTCGGCATCGACATGCCTGCCGATCTTCAAGCCGACGCAATTTCACTTACAGCGAACGGCACCCGATTTCGCTTAAGCACCGGGTCAGAGAAGATTGATTGCTTCACTCCACTCTCTGGAAAACACAACGTCAGCAACTGTCTTGCGGCCTCTCTTGCAGCACTGCATTTCGGCCTGACTCTCGAACAGATTGCAGACGGACTCGAACGCTGCAACTCAGTTCCCGGTCGATTGGAACGAGTGAATATCGGCCAGAACTTTCAGGTCTACGTCGACTTCGCACACACAGATGACGCGCTGCGACGCATCATTCAGACAGTCAGAAACTTCACCTCCGGGCGAGTCATTGTCTGTTTTGGAGCCGGTGGCGATCGTGACGCCAGCAAGCGTCCACTGATGGGACATGCAGCAGCACTGGCGGACAAAATTGTTCTCACCAGCGACAATCCTCGTTCAGAGGACCCGTATCAAATCATTGAAGAAATACGCTCTGGAATTCCCAAATCCTGGGGAACGCCAGAGATCGTTGTGGACCGACGCTTAGCGATTCAGGCGTCGATTCAACTGGCTGAACCTGGCGATACCGTCATCATTGCCGGAAAAGGTCATGAACGCACACAGATTTTAGGAGACCAGACGCTGCCGTTCGATGACGTCGAAGTTTGTCGGGAAGTATTACAACGATCGGGGTTCCGAACATACTCGCATTCAAGAGCAGCATAGCATTGAATCTCAAGCCGAACACAACTGGATGCATCAAAGAGGTCATCTGAAAACGATGACCTGATCGCCGTTATCGGGTTGAAAATTTCGTAGTAAATGAAGATGCGACAGCATTCACAGCGGATTCATTTTTGATTGCCGTCGTTTTACAGACGCTGATTCGAGTGAATTCTTCATTGAATGTTGTTGCACAGATCCCAGCAGACTGTTTTAGTCTGATGGAGCATCAAACCTGAATTGACAGGCAGAAAAATTCGAAACGAGCAGGCCAGCAAGCCTGCCTGCATGGTTTGAAACCTGTCAGAACGAAGTGGTCACACCACAAGCCCGATTACAGAGAGAACAGAATGCAGAGCATTGCATTCCAGAGCCTGATTGAAGTCATCGGTGGAACTCCGATAGACATTGTCGATTTGGACCAGCATGTCACTCGTGTTGAGACAGACTCCCGCAACGTCCAACCCGGAGATCTCTTCTGGGCGTTGGAAGGGAAGCGACAGGATGGTCACAAATTCATCAAACAGGCGCTCGCCAATGGGGCCATTGCCGTCATTGTCGATGCAAAGAAATCGTCACGTGTTCATGGACCTCGAATCGAGGTCGATGAAACTCTTGCTGCGCTGTGGCAATTTGCCAACTGGTATCGAAAGCAGTTTGAAGCACTGGTGATTGGTGTCACTGGCAGCGTCGGAAAAACAACAACTCGACATATGATTGCAACAGTGCTTTCTACCCGATATCGCGGGTTCGAAAGTCCTGAAAATTTCAATGATCAATATGGTGTCCCGTTAAGCCTGTTGATGCTTGAACCTGAGCATGAGTTCGCCGTCATCGAACTGGGAGCATCGCGAGCAGGAGAAATCGAAGAACTCGCCGCTGTCTCGGAACCTGAAGTCGGGGTCATCACCGCGATCGGTCCTGCTCACCTTGACAAGTTCGGCACGCTCGAAGCGATCGTCAAGACAAAAGCTGAACTGATTGATGCCATCCCGGAATCCGGATTCGTTGTCCTGAATGGGGATGACCGCCAGATTCGCCAGATGGCCGCGAGAGCACAATGTCCTGCGATCCTTGTGGGAGAGAAAGACCACAATCAGATTCAGGCAACAAACGTCACACTGGAAAACAGTGTCCTGAAGTTTGATGTCGGTGAATCCCACTTCGAACTCTCAGTCGCAGGACGTCAGCACCTGACATCCGCCTTGATTGCCATGGGCATTGCCAGACAACTGGAGATGTCTGATGCAGAAATCGCCTACGGATTAAGAAACTTCCAGCCGCTCGATGGCCGTTGCAATCCTCTGAAAGTCGGGGAATGGACGGTGATCGATGACACGTACAACGCAACCCCGCTTTCAATGTCGGCAGCTTGCCACACACTGAAAGACTGGAAAACGACAGGCAAACGGATTCTCGTCACAGGAGACATGCTTTCTCTGGGTGACTGGACCAATGATTTCCATCGCATGTTTGGAGAAGAAGTTGCCCGATCGAAGATGACACATCTCATCGCAGTCGGGGCTCATGCATCCATCGTGACAGGAAGTGCCAAGGCAACAGGAATGGACGCTGGTTGTCTGGGAACATGCCGAGACCATGACCTCGCAATCATGTTGCTCGACTGCTGGCTCGAACCGGATGACGTTGTGCTCGTCAAAGGAGCACGCGGCATGAAGATGGAAGCGATTGTTCAAGGACTTCAAAAACTCGCTGAGCAACGAAAGAATTCATCGACACAACTCCGCGTTGCGTAACTCACGAGAAATTCGTCCAGCAACTGATCACATCAACACCGCCATCATCAGATAATAGTCGACTCAACTACTTGAGGGATCTGTTGATTCCAATTTGAGAACCTCCCGCCTTTCAACTCCCTTCCCCAATATTTCAACACTGACACCCTTATGATTCCCTGGCTGCTGCAACACCTGATTCCACTTTCGGAACAGTTGGATCAGCACACCGCAGGCAACTCGCGAATCAACCTGACGGCCCGGATTGCACTCGCCGCACTGACATCGTTTCTTGCGGCAATCGTGCTCGGGCCTGCAGCAATTCGTTGGTTGAAATCCCGATTCTGCGAACGCATTGATAGTGCCTCACCCACATTGAATCGTCTCCATGCCAATAAGAAGGGGACGCCGACAATGGGAGGCCTGTTCATCATCGCAGCGGTGACGATGTCATCAATCATCTGGGCCGACCTGACAAACCCTTACGTTCAAATTGCAATCGTCATGGCAACCACGTTCACAGCGTTGGGAGCGATGGATGACTGGATCAAACTCAGTACAAGCAAACGAGGACTGAAAGCCAGACAGAAGTTTTATATTCAGGTGATCTTGTCTCTGGCACTTTGCAGTTGGTTGTATGTCATTCAAAAAGACCGACCGCAGGGGCTGGAGCTGGTGTCACCGATTGGAGCATGGACGCTCGGGATTGGTCTCTGGATGATTCCATGGTCCAGTCTTGTCGTCGTCTCAACTTCAAATGGAGTGAATCTGACCGATGGCCTCGATGGCTTGGCAACAGGCTGTTCGATCCTGTCTGGCGTTGCACTCGCAGCAATTTGTTACCTCGCAGGACACGCAACCCATGCGGAGTATTTGAAGATCCCATTTATTTCCGGATCAGGAGAACTCAGCGTCGTCATCGGCGCCCTTGTCGGGGCATTGATGGGATTCCTGTGGTTTAACTGTCATCCCGCGCAGGTTTTCATGGGAGATACCGGATCACTTCCGATCGGAGCGTTGCTCGCATTGGCCGCAGTTGTGACTCGACAAGAGGCACTTCTCGTGGTGATCGGGGGAGTTTTTGTCATTGAAACACTCAGCGTGATCATCCAGCTGACAAGTTACCGTCTCACCGGAAAACGTCCTCTGGCATGTAGCCCGTTGCACAACCACTTCGTCTTTCGAGGCGTTCACGAAATTAAGATCGTCACCCGATTCTGGATTTGCTCGGCACTGCTGGCGATTCTGGGAATGGTGATGTTGAAACTCCAATAGAGCTGACGATTTTCATTGTCATTTCTGGTAGACCGAGTCATGAGTACCGTACGTCGATTACGCGTGATCAACGCCTGTATTTTAATGCTGTTCATGGTGACATCCTGTCGCTCCGTGATGACCTCGTCACGGCAAACCCATGGAGGCATCAAATACACCATTGCTCCGGATGAACGATTCCATCGAGTCGAAAAAGGCAAAAACGGAAGCCTGATGTACGACTCTCCAGAGCTGACTGTTGTCTGTGAAAATGGAATGCTGAAAATCAACGGACAACAGGCCGGCCCAGTTCAAAAAGGGGACCATGTCGAAATCACCGACACATTTCAGGTCATGGTGAACGGTCAACATCGTGGAGATGTGACCACCGGACACACCGAGAACAAACAGCGAATTCAGCAAAGTAAGTTTGAAGTACAGACAACATCGCGGTAACACAAAACGCGTCCACAAAAGCCCCAGCAGATTTCAGAGCAGACTCCAGTAGCAGGAGTCTGCTTTTTTTATTGCTGGTCGAAATCTCGGATCGATTGTCTCCATCCCATATCGATAGTGGTACGCTGGGGATTCTCCGCGATTTTCGTTACATTCTAGAGCATTGATGGATTCAAGCGGATATCCAGTTCATCTGTGGCACCCCTGACTCACGGGGGTCAATGCCATCCGTTCAATCTCTCGTACCTCAAAATGGCGAGACGTCGTTTATGTACCGCGTGCTATTTGTTCTGACAGCGGCACTTGGAGTGCTGTTCCACTCGCAAGCCTCTTATGCAGAAACCATTCTGATTGAAGCAGAAAGTTTCGAGCAGCCCGGAGGATGGTCTCTCGACACTCAATTTATCAGCAGTGTTGGTTCCCCCTATCTGCTGGCGCATGGACTCGGGAAGCCTGTCGCCGATGCCACCACCGAATTCACGGTTTCAACTGCTGGAAAATACAAACTGTTCGTCCGAACCAAAGATTGGGTTGCGCGCTGGAAAGCTCCTGGACAGCCAGGCAAGTTTCAGGTGTTGATCAACAACAAAGCCGCATCAGAAACATTTGGAACAACTGGAGCGAAGTGGCACTGGCAACCCGGTGGTGAAGTCGAACTGACCGCAGGCAAAAATCGAATCGCCCTGCACGACCTCACAGGGTTCAATGGACGGTGCGATGCAATTGTTCTGACGACCGACTCAGAACTCCCGCCAAATGAAGGGGAACAACTCGCCCAATGGCGAATCAAACAATTGAATCTCCCTGCTGAACCCGTCGTCAAGGATCACTACGACCTCGTCGTCATCGGCGGTGGCTACTCAGGTATGGGAGCCGCGATTTCCGCAGCGAGAATGGGATGTAAAGTTGCTCTGATTCAAGATCGCCCAGTGTTGGGCGGCAACGGCTCCAGCGAAGTTCGAGTCTGGGCTCAGGGATTGATTCGCCGAGGAAAATACCCTCGCATTGGCGAAATCGTGGAAGAGTTCTCTGACCATGCCAAGAAATCCCCTGGCACTGCTGAAGAGTTTGAAGACGAAAAGAAAGAACGACTTGTTCGTGCAGAGAAGAACATCGACCTGTTTCTTAACCATCATGTGAATCGAGTTGAGAAGGATGGCCCGCGAATTTCAGGCGTCTTCGCGTTCGACACTCGCACAAGTCAGAAAACGAAGTTCGTCGGTAAACTGTATTGCGATGCAACCGGCCACGGGACGGTCGGCGCCCTCGCCGAGGCTGATTTCGACATGACAGAAAAAGGCCGCATGGGAATGAGCAACATGTGGGCGTGGGCGGAAGCCGAGCAAGAAGTCTCCTTCCCTCAAACTCCTTGGGCTCTCGATTTGAACATGAAGGACTTCCCCTATCCGGTGGACCATCACGGTCAATGGTTCTGGGAAAGTGGGTTCGACAAAGACCCGTTGGGCGATGCGGAAGGCATTAGAGACTGGAATTTGCGAGCCGTCTTCGGAGCATTCAATGCCATGAAGAACCGAGATGGAGCCGACAAACACAAGACGGCCTACCTGACCTGGATCGCATACGTCGGCGGCCCTCGTGAATCCCGTCGTCTCCTTGGTGATGTGATTCTGAATCACGAAGACATTGTCTCCAAGAAAGAATTCAAAGATGGATGCGTTCCAAGTACATGGAGCATCGATCTCCATTACCCGAAAGAACAATACCTCGGGAAATACGCAGACAATCCATTCATCTCAGTAGCGGAGTTCGATCGTCGCGTTGATCGTGACTATGGATATCCAGTTCCTTACCGCTGCTTCTACTCCCGCAACATTCCCAACCTGTTCATGGCAGGTCGCTGCATCAGTGTGACTCACGAGGCACTCGGAACAGTTCGCGTCATGAAAACCTGCGGGATGATGGGCGAAGTTGTCGGGAAAGCCGCAAGCCTGTGCAAACTCTACAGCTGCGAGCCGCGAGACATCTATGAACGCTACTGGCCAGAAATGGATGAACTCCTGAAGCTCCCTGGCAAAGCGTTCCGTGCGAACGTCAACGAGAAGTTCACGATTCCTCAAGACTCTCTTCCGCTGGCCGGCCCGTATGGAGTGCCCGAAGGTCTTGATCCAAACAAACTGGAAGGGGTCATTATCGACAATCGTGACGCCAAGTTGACCGGAAACTGGACCGTCGGACGTGGCCTGAAAGGCTTCGTCGGTTATGAATACCTTTACGCCTCAGAGGGAAGTGGTGCTTCCATTGCCTTCGAGTGGCGAGCTGGGGAGACTGGTCCGATCGAGATTCGTGTCGCTTCCCTGCCTCACGAGAATCGTGGGAAAGCAGTCCCTGTCACCGTCGAAATCGCAGGCAAGGTGAGTGAACCGATTCGCGTGAATATGAGTGAACAACCTAAAGAGAAAGACAATTTCATCTCATTGGGTAAGTTCGATATCTCTAAGGGAGATCGTCTGGTCGTTGTGATTGGAACAACAGGATCACGCGGGACAGTGCATGCGGATGCCATTCAGATCCTGCATGCGAAGTAGCCAACTGCAAATGAATCATAGCCGACACTGAACTCGAAAGAGTTCAACGACGCCCTAAGGATTGGAAGTCGCTCCGCTTGGAATCTCAGTGATCTAAGCGGAGTTTTTCATGCGCAGAGATCCGCCGCAAAAGAGATGACATCTCACACTGACGAGCGGTTCTGGCTTACTTCTTGAGCCAGGCGTTAGCGACATCCAGATTCGTCTGCAAAGAGGTGTGCAGCCACTCCATGAATTCATCTTCACGGCCCCGCTGAGCCAAAGCTTGAGCGTCCTCGGCAGAGAGCGGTTCACCGATCACGACTCGTACGGTCGCTGGCCGTACCCATTTGGCGCCGCGTGGCAACGCGTTAATTGCCCCGGCAATCGCCACTGGCACGACCGGAACTTGAGCCCGTCGGACAATCGAAAGAAACCCCGGCTTGATCTCCTGCAATGAACCATCGCGACTTCTGGTTCCTTCTGGAAACAGCCCCACGAAGTACCCTTGCTTGAGTCGTTCAACCGCCAGTCGAATACTTTCCGTCCCTGCAGAATCACGACGAATCGGCATCACGTACGTATTCTTGAGAATCCATCCAATGAGCGGGACCTTAAACAGATCGTGCCGTGCGAGGTAACTGACCGGTCGCTTCATCCCCACTGCAACAACGAGTGGATCGATAAAGCTCTGGTGGTTCACCAGCAACAGGGCGCCCCCTTTAGGCAAACGCTCAAGTCCCTTCACCCGATAACGAAACCAGATGATAAAGAACATCTGAAAGGCGATCTGAATGAAACGCCAGGTCAGGTTACGAGCATAAGGGTCAACTTTCCCACTCTGACTCATTGATACGTTGGCCCATCCGGAAGAACACCGATTCGAGGGACTTCCCCTGGCGATTCAAAGACCGTAATGATCTTTGCGTTGCTCAACCCCTTGGTGGGGCTGGGAATCAAAAACTGGCTGAACCGTGTTCCATCAGCCAAAGTTCGAACCATTGATAATTGAGCAGGCGTCACGACAACGGTTTCGTTGAAATCCGCCTGCAACTGTTGTTCTGCCAGTTTCGCAAGTCGTTTGGCAGATTCAAGCCCACCGGCCATGACGATCGCGCGGATGTTTTCCAGACGACATTGAGCCGAGTAAAGACGCTGCAGACATCCGCAGTCAGGAAATCTGGTCGACAGTAATCCGACCGCATGTCCATCGACGCGATAAATCTCTGTCGCGGTGCGCACCCGAATGATCGTGTCCCCTGCCCGCTCGATCACACAGGACAGTCCGGTTCGCTGAGAGGCCGCTTCCAGTTCCTGTTGAATGGTTTCTGTTCGAATCACCTGAATGCCATCCTGTTTCAGCAGGCAGGACACCAGATTCTGCACCTGTTCAACAGTCAGTTCTCCCCACAAAGCCCCTTCCCCGACATTCACACGGACCCGGCCATTCGCAAACACAGCCACTTCCGGTTCACGCACTTGCCCCTGGTCCACATACCAGAGTTCAACGACAGGGATCGTCGGATCTGCAGGAAGCTCAATAGACTGACCGGCCGCACATGGAACTCCCACGAACAGCAACAAGGCGGTCGCGATTTTGAAAAGGGATGTCATGGCGACAACTCGTGCTACAGACCATTCATAAAAACACTACAACAAACCGCTGCAGTGTGGTCTTCGACATTTCTGACGATCCCAAGGTCACCGGGGAACCGTCAGTCGGGACGGAGCCTAATCCAAATGTCGGATTTACAACAATGCGAATTCAGCCTGTTCATGACGCCAGAAGAGAATCTGGAGAATGTACGGCGACCAGTACAAAAGAATCGAATACGCCGTTTTTTCTACAACAGCCACAGCTGATCCGTTTCTGGTCACCTCGTTCAAAAACTCAGTGCAGAGCGGTTTTGCGGTAAACATCCTCCTGCGAGGTTCTCTGAAACGCAAAAGAGGAGCAGGCTGTGTCAACCTGCTCCTCTACAAATTGGAAATTGTCTGGCGATTCTGCGTTATTGGGTGCGAAACGCTCTTTGCAGTTCTTCCAGCGAGCTGTTTCCTTCAACGACAACTCGCAAGCCATCGGAATGGAAGGATTGCATCTTGTCGACGCGAGCCTGAGAACGAATCGCTTTGACATCGCCCCCCTTCAGGATGACCTGTTTCATTCCGTCGGTCATTTCAATGACTTCCAGAAGACTGATCTTCCCTTTATAGCCAACGCCGTTGCAGTCGTTACAGAATTCCTCTGGGGAATTGGCGTCTTCCTCATCGGCCGCACGAGCAACCCCAGCAATGTTCGGGCGATACAGAACCCGCGTCTCAGGTGGAAGACCGATCTTGCTCAACAGAGTCGGGTTCGGCCGGTACGCGCGACGACATTTCTTGCACAATGCCCGAATAAACATCTGGCTGGCAGAAATCTTCAACTGCTCTGCGACGAGTTGCGGACCACCAGCAGATTTCACGAGCCTCAGAATCGCCTCTGCTGCATCCCGAGCCTGCATATCGGCGACAATCGAGCACTCTTTTGAGAACTCCAGGGCAGCCTTGGCATCTGCAGGGTTATCAATCGGATCGAGCACCAGAATGTCAGCATCCTCGCGACGGGCTCTCAGCATCGTTCTGGCGAGGTCATCCCCTTCCATCCGCTGGAACATTTTGACGTACGAGACTTCCCGCCCAATGTCTGCAAGGAAGTAGATCGAATACATGTATGCATCCGAACACCGCATCAGTGCCATTTTGAGAGTCGTGACACCAGAATATGGGGGCCCCGCGGCAACAAACAATCCGTTGCGCTGTGAAGAGAGTCCGCGAATCTTCTCGATGATCGCTTCACTGAATCCCAGATCCTTTGGCTTTTCCAAAACGATCTTAGGATCGATCACCCTGAGAATTAACCGTTCTCCCCCTTCAATGGGCATGGTATTGATACGAAGTTCGTACCCTTTCCCACTGTATTCAGCCTTGATTCCTCCGGTCTGAGGAGCCCCTTTGGCTTTAATATCCATTCCGGCCAGCAGTTTGATCATTTGAATGATCGCCTGCCCCTGCAACGCAGGCATTCTGGTTGGCGGGTTCGGAACTGTGTCGACGATCACCGTTGAAACCGCGGCTGGGCCTTTCTGTTCAAGACGAATCATTTCGCCTCGAATAGCCAAAGCGTCGCTCACCAGTTTCTTGGTTGGCAGAAGTCCGGCCTGAACAAGACGCCCATGCGCGGACAGATCCGGGTTATTCCCATTGTACGCCCCCTGAAAGAGGACAAATTCCTCTTCCTGATCTTCATCGCGATCGTTCTCTGCCCCTTTTTTTTTCCCACGTCCGAAGCCAAAGATCACGTGTGTATTCCTGCAGAAGAGAGGTAAGAGAAGACGATGTCTGGGAGCCGACGGAAATGACGGGTGCGAAGCGACAGCCCCAGTCCACTCATTTTGCCAATCAGCGGTGAAAACTCCAAGTCACGGCACGATCAGGTCGGCTGTCTTATTTCTCGCCAAAGATCTCATCAAAGAAGACCTGCATATATTTCCATGATCGGGCGTCTGCATGTGCATCATATGCCAGCGCTTCAAGCCCATATTTCCCAGCATCCGGGTTCGTGAATCCGTGTTTCGCACCACCAAACACATTGATCACGTAATCTGCTTTGATTTGATCCATCGAAACGGCGAAAGCGTCGACCGCTGCAGCAGGAATGAACGGGTCAGCTCCCCCGTGGCAGATCAGCACTTTTGAGGCCAGTTTGGTCCCTTCCGGTGGAGAAACCAGTGCTCCGTGAAAACTGACAACACCTTTCACCGGGGCTCCTGTAAATGCGAGCTGCAACACAGTAGACCCTCCGAAGCAATATCCGATTGCAGCCAAACGACTGGCATCAACACCTGGCTGTTCCTTGAGAACGTTCAGACCAGCAAGAGCTCGCTGCTGCCATTTTTCGGTGTTTCCACGAATCATGGAGGCCCATTCCCCGGCCTGTTTCGGATGGTCAGTCACTTTGCCATCCCCATACATATCCACGGCGAAGGCAACGTACCCCAATTCCGCCAGTTTGATTGCACGGGTGCGGGCATATTCGTTCAGTCCCCACCATTCATGAACAACCAGCACACCAGGACGCGGAGTCTTCACGGAGGAATCCCACGCCAGAACTCCTTTCAGAGACTGGCCGTCATGGGAATAAGTGATTTCTTTGGTTTGGACTTCTGCATGCGCAACAGCAGAGGTTCCCGCCAGACACAACAGAGCGATGCAGGCCATCCAGTGAAAACGCATGGTTACTCCTTGTCGTGGAATTTGATCACTTAGTGCGAATGACGTCGCTGGGCCAGAGACGCTTCAAAAAGAAACAGATCGCCAACCCCGTTCCGGTCATTCTGAAAGTGGAATACCGAACTGAAACACCGTGTCACAGCAGAGATGAGATGACACGAGACTATCAGTCTGACGTGAGCCGTCAACCAATCAAGCGACTCAGGGATGTGAAACGGCTTCAAATCCAATTCCGTCTCAAACAAGTCCGATCACGCCGCGACAGCCGACTTCCAGAGAGACTGGAAAACACAACAGCAGGACCGAATCTGCGTGAACCAGCGTTCTCTCCTCAGTCGTCCCTGTTCATCAGGGGATGCAAACGAAAGAGCCGCGTGCAAACTGCACACGGCTCAAAGTTAAACAGCAAATGCAAAAGGAGAAGAGCAGAACAATGGGACGCGAAAAGCACTGCGTTCCCTTGATGCCCCAAACCTGTTATGCCGCATTACCGACAATACTGAGTTGTCGCGAAGGAGCACTGTAGAGCCGTTCGTAAACCGGGCAGGTATGAACCAGCTGTTCATGTGTTCCAGAGGCAATGATGTGTCCGTTTTCCATCACCACGATGCGAGTCACCAGAGACAGTAAGCTCTGAGACAGCGTATGCGAGATCACGAATGTGGTGCGCCCTTTGACGAACTCTTTCAATGCTTCGTGAATGAGCGTTTCACTTTCTGCATCCGCTGCAGATGTCGCTTCATCCAGAATCAGAATCGACGGATCACGAAGAATCATTCTCGCCAGTGCGATGCGTTGACGCTGACCGCCGGAAAGCTCTTTTCCTTTGCCGCCGATTGCTGTGTCGAAACCGTTCGGCAGGCTTTTGATGATCGGCAAAACGTGGGCTCGCCGCGCAGCTTCTTCAACTTCCGCTCGTGTTGCGTTATCTGATCCGTACTTGATGTTCTCGTAGACGGTTCCATCAAACAGGATCGTATCCTGCATCACGATGCCGACCTGAGCCCGCAGATCGCTCAATGCGATTTCTTTGATGGGGCGTCCATCCAACAGAATCGCACCGGACTCAGGGTCATAATAGCGTGGCAGCAGATTGACGAGCGTGGATTTACCGCAGCCATTCGTTCCGACAATCGCCACAACTTCCCCGAACTTCACGTTCAGGTTCACGTGCTCCAGAGCAAGCCCTCGTGGCAACTGTGTCTCTTTCCCCTGATAACGGAACGAAACATCACGGAACTCGATATTGCGATGGTGTCGCTCCAGAGGAGCACTATTCTCCGGGGCCGTAATCTGACTTTCCTGATCAATCATCGTGAAGATACGGTCAATCGCAGCTGTTGCTCGCTTGAGCCGCGGGACAACAGAAGACATACGGCGACAGGGGTCAAGAAGGCCAGCAAGCAAGGCATAGAACATCCCGAGTTCAGCGACATCCATCGGCTGATAGGAAAGCTGAATTCCCCAGATTTCGGTTTTCTGCCGCATGACCAGATACGCCCCAGGAATAAGAGCAGCAAACATTGCCGCCAACCCGAGCAACTCCAGCAACGGCTTCCCGGCCGCATCAATGCGAATCACACGCATCGCCTTGCGGAAATACTGCCTGTACTGTTCATCAAACTGCTTCTGATGGTGCTCTGCGTTGTGATAGCCAATCACAACTTTCAGGCCATCGAACGTCTCTTCAAGAACTTTGTAAATGAGCGACATGCTCTCCATCATGCGACGGCTGGCACGCTTCAACAAAGACCCCATCTTCGCCAGAAACAGCCCCAGCAAAGGAATGAAAATCAATGCCAACAGTGTCAGACGCCAGTTCACCCACAAAGCCAGAACCATACAGGCCAGACACTTCAACGGCTCTCGAATCACGCGTCCCCCGAGGGTCGTAATCCCCTGAGAAAGCTGTTCGGCATCGTACGTGAACCGCGACATCAAACCATGTTGCCCTTCCAGTTGCAGAGACTGGTAATCGAGCTTCAATACATGCTTCAACAGATCTTTCCGCAACCCCATCACAGCCGCTTCAGAGACATTGCCGATCAGCATGTCCTGAAGATACATGAACATCCCTTTGACTGCTGTTGCCCCCAGCAGAATTGCAAACAGCATGCACAATGTTTGAAATTCATTCTTTGGAACGAACGGCAATACATAGACCTTGAGCCAGCCAAACTGATAAAGCTGCCACTGAAACGCAGCCAGATCGCGCTGACGTTTGGCTTTCGACTGCAACAACTCCACATATTCGGCGTTTCCATGAGCGCCGTGTGCGCCTTCAAACTCGCGCAGTCGGGCCTCACAAACTTCCGTTTCAGCAAGCAATCGCTGTACGTTCGCTTCCGACGAGGTGATTTCCTGCTCAACGTACTGATGGATACTTGTGTTCTCCAGCAGCAGCTTGATGATCGGGAAGGCAACGGTCAGATTGGCTCCCCACAGCCCTGCAATGAGCAGGCCGAGAACCATCGAGCCAAAAAGCCGCGCACGATGTGGTCGGAGGTAGGGCCAAAGTCTGGGAAAGCTATCCACGTGTCGGTCCGTGACTGAGGATGAATTACTTGCAACGTCCTGTTGTGGGGAATTTAACTCGTTTTGCCGCCTCTGTGTCCAGACGAATCGTGGGCGCAAGAATTCAATTGCATTACAGTGGCAGGAAATCCGGTTTTCCTGTGCGTCTCCTGACCCATCGAGCCTTGTCCATGTCCCGTTTTGCAGAGCGACTTCATCAGGCAATTCAACAAAAAAAGACCCCGGCCCTGGTCGGTCTCGATCCTCGCTGGGAGCAACTCCCCGCCGATTTGCGAAGTCGGGCACAGGCAGCAGGGGGCAGCGAATGGGAAATTCAGGCAAGAGCCTACGAAGAATTCTGCTTCCGAGTGATCGACGTCGTCGCCGGTCTTGTCCCGGCAGTGAAACCTCAATCGGCCTTTTTTGAAGCAACAGGGCCTCAGGGGCAAATTGTTCTGCGAAACGTCATTCGTCGAGCTCGTGACGCTGGCCTGATCGTCATTTGCGACGCGAAACGGGGTGACATCGGAACAACAGCAGAAGCCTACGCCTCGGCTTATCTGGCAGGGGAAGACCCTGACGCCGCGCCGTACGCCTCAGACGCCCTCACAATTAACCCCTACATGGGTGTTGATACCCTCCAGCCATTCGTTGATCGAGCCACCGAAGTCGGGGCCGGGCTCTATGTGCTCGTCCGAACAAGCAATCCAGGGGCCAGGGACTTTCAGGACCGAGTCACCGACGGCGAGACGCTCTATTCCGCAGTTGCAGCGCAAGTCGAATCGCTTGCACAACAAACGGCAAACGGCGGTGCGTACGGCCTGGTCGGCGCCGTGACTGGCGCTACCTACCCTGAGGAACTTTCCATTCTTCGTAAAGCGATGCCCCATTCACCGTTGCTCATCCCCGGCTATGGAAGTCAGGGAGGGACGTCGAAAGATGTCGCCGCAGCCTTTGACCAGAACGGCCTTGGGGGACTGGTCAACAATTCCCGCGGGATTCTGTTTGGATATAAGAAGGGGCCACTGGCAGAACAATACGGCGAAGCACGCTGGGAGGAAGCTGTTCAAGCAGCGACAGTTGCGATGATCGCCGATCTCGCAGCGAACACTCCGGCAGGTGCCCTGCAACGAAACTGAGAACTCGATCGGAACGTCCGCTTAGGGCGCTAAACGAGACAAAGTCGAGCCGTTGGAATGTCAGATTCCAGCGGCTCTCCCCTTTTCTGCCGGACACCATGCCACCAAACATGGTATTCGGCGCTTCCGTTGCCCGGCCCACATCACTCCAATTGACAAAACCCCTACAATCGATACGATCAGGCTGTCTCAGGTCAGCATCCGACGCTCGAGTGGCTTCCGTCATCTCTCAAAAAGAGAAGGTGGTCTCTTGGAGCGATATCGTCGTATGCAGGATGCTCGCGAAGCCAATAACGCCTGCCAACAGGCTTGGCTCCATTACGCTCAAGGCGACTTCGCATCCGCAGATTGCGTGTTTGAGTCGGCTTTGCACATGCAATTTTCTTTGGCGACTCTCGCCAACTGGGCAAGATCGCTCCGTTACAGAGGCCGCTTCGGTGATGCAGTCTCTCTGCTCGAACAAGGTTGGAATCACGCAAGAAGCAGCCGGTCATCATGTGCAGAAACACTTTTCTGCCTTGACCTTGCAACCTGTCATCGCCTGCAGGAAGAATTCACTAGCCACAGGCAGTTCGTCCAACTCGCATGGCGGAGCCACTTCGACCACCTTGACGGTGACGACACAACCGCTGACTCTGCCCGGAAGGAAGCCGACGAACTAGGCCTGTCGCAACTCCTTCTTGAACAGTCATTCGCATGTATTCATTCCGGTGAGGTCCACGAAGCGCGAGCTTGGCTTAAGCGATGCGAAGAGACTTCAGATGCAAACTGCGCGAATTTGCCCGAACGTCTCCGAATTCACGCATCTCTTGAATGGAAAGCAGGTTCCGGAAGATCCGCCCTTTCATTTCTTCAAGCATGCTGCCACGAATCCCAAAAACTTAGGGACTTTCACTCGAACATCCTGTATTCCAAACAGGGTGCTCTGTGGGCTCTTCAATTAGAAAACCAGAATGAAGGAATCCGGTTCCTGAAGAACGCGATGGATTCAGCGAACCGGATTCAGGACAAAAAGTCTGTCAGAGAACTTCAAAGCTGGATTGGTCGGCTCACCCGTGCTCAAGTTCTTCTCAGCGCGAGTGCGGAACTGAATTGAAGCGGCA